>NZ_JBSGET010000073.1:0-40745 GCF_053603035.1 Kitasatospora sp. NPDC004272
GGCGTCTCGCGCAGCCGCGTCCACAGCGTCTCCGCGACCGCCTCACCGCCCAGCAGCACCAGCACCGGACGGTGCCGCCCCTCGTCCAACAGGCCGCACTCCAGCAGGGCCTGGGCGTAGGACGGGGTGACGTTGACGACGTCGACGGCGTGCTTGGCGCAGTAGTCGGCCAGGCCCTGGGCGTCGCGGCGCAGCGCTTCGTCCAGGACGTGCACCTCGTGGCCCTCGACCAGCCAGAGCAGCTCCTCCCACGACATGTCGAAGGAGAACGAGACGGTGTGCGCGATCCGCAGCCGACGGCCGCCGGCCGAGGCCACCACCGGGTCGAAGATCGCCTCCCGGTGGTTCAACTGCATGTTGGTCAGACCGCGGTAGGGCGTCACCACCCCCTTCGGCCGACCCGTCGAACCGGAGGTGAAGATCACGTACGCCGCCGCGTCCGGCTCGTAGGGCACCCGGTAGGGCTCGGCGGGAAAGGCGGCGAGTTCGGCCCGGACGGAGGGGTCGTCGAGCAGGACGGTGCCGGGGTGGGCGGGCAGCAGGGCGGCGGTGGCGGAGTCGGTGACCAGGACGACGGGGGCGGTGTCCTCCACCATGAACGCCAACCGGTCGGCCGGATAGTCGAGTTCGAGCGGCAGATACGCCGCACCCGCCCGCAGCACGGCGAACAGCGCCGCCACCATGTCCAACGAACGCGGCAACCCCAGCGCCACCACCGACTCCGGCCCCGCCCCCCGCGCCGCGAACAACCGCGCCAACCGGTCCACCCGCGCATCCAGCTCCGCGTACGACCAGGACTGCGCACCGAACACCAACGCCGTCTCCTCCGGCACCGAAACCGCCCGCTCCGCCAACAGCTCCGCCACCGACGCCGACGGCAACTCCCGCCCCGTCGAAGCCCACTCACCCAACAACACCCGCTCCCCCGCCGTCAGCACGTCCAGGCTGCGGACGGGGCGGTCGGGGTCGGCGGTGAGCTGGTCGAGCAGCTGGATCAGGCGTTGGGCGTGCCGTTCGACCTCGGTGCGGTCGAAGACGTCGGGGCGGTACTTCCACTCGAAGGTCAGCGCCGCGCCGGGGTTGGTGATGAAGACCAGCGGGAAGTGCGCGGCGTCGACGTCCTCGACCTCGCGGACGCCGAGGCGTTCGCGCAGGTCGGCGCGGGTGGCGGCGTCGGCGGGGGTGTTGCGGAGCACCTGGAGGGTGTCGAAGAGCCGGCCGAGGCCGGTGCCGCGCTGGATGGTGCCGAGGCCGGTCTGGTGGTGCGGCAGCAGGGCGGCCTGTTCGGCCTGGTGGCGGGCGAGGAAGGCGGCGACGCCCTCGCCGCCGTCCAGGGCGGCCCGGACCGGGACGGTGTTGAGGAACATGCCGATGGTGGCGTCGATGCCGGGCAGTTCGGCGGGGCGACCGGAGACGGTGGCGCCGAACACCACGTCCTGCCGGTTGGTGAGCCCGGCCAGCAGCAGCGCCCAGGCGCCGGACAGCACGGTGTTCAGGGTGAGTCCGTGGGTGCGGGTGAACTCGGTGACCCGGGTGGTGAGTTCGGTGCTCAGCCGGGCGGTGACGGAGTGCGGCAGCAGTCCGGCGCGCTCGCGGGCCTGCGGGGCGAGCAGGGTGGGCCCGTCCAGTCCGGCCAGTGCCTCGCGCCAGGCCGTGGCGCCCCGTTCGGCGTCGCGGGCGGCCAGCCAGCGCAGGAACTCCCGGTAGGGCAGGCCGGGTTCGGGGGCGGGCAGGCCCGCGCAGCGGCTCAGTAGTTCCTGCAGGAACAGGCCGGAGGACCAGCCGTCCCACAGCAGGGCGTGGTTGGTGACCAGGATCCGCTGCCCGCCGCCGGGGGCGAGCACCGAGACCAGGCGCAGCAGCGGCGGCGCGGCCGGGTCGAACCGGGTGGCGGCCTGCTGCGCCTTCAACTCGTCGAGTCGGTCGGCGAATTCCGCTTCGGTGAGGTCGGACAGGTCGGTCTCGGTGAGCGGGACGTCGACGGCGCGCGGCACGAACTGGACGGGCCGCTCGGGGCCGGTCTGCAGGAAGCCGGCCCGCAGGTTGGGGTGGGCGTCCAGGACGGCGGCGACGGCGGCGCGCAGGGCGGGCAGCGGGACGCGGCGGTCGAGGGTGATGACGTCGCGGGCGGTGTAGACGTCCACGGCGCCGTCGTCGTAGTCGGCCTCGAACAGCAGGCCCTCCTGGAGCGGGGAGACCGGCCAGACCTCCTCGATCTCCAGGTGCGGGGCGGCGGCCCGGACGGCGGCGAGTTCGGCCGCGGTGGCGGCGGGCAGTTCGGGCAGCGGGGGCCGGGCGGGGGCGGCCCCGCGGGTGTCGGCGAGCGCGGCGAGGGCGGCGGGGGTGCGCCGCTCGAAGACGTCGCGGGGGCTGAGCGCGAGGCCCTCGGCGCGGGCGGCACCGATCAGCCGGATGGAGGAGATGGAGTCGCCGCCGAGCCGGAAGAAGTCGTCCTCGGCGCCGAGCGCGGCGTCCTCGGGCAGCCCGAGGACTTCGGCGTACAGGGCGCACAGCAGGCGTTCGGTGGCGGTCTCGGCGGTGCGCGAGCCGGTCGCGCCCGCGTAGTCGAGGGCGTCGTCGGGGAGGGCGGCCCGGTCGAGCTTGCCGTTGACGGTCAGCGGGAGGGCGTCCAGGACGGCGAAGGCGGAGGGCACCATGTACCCGGGCAGCCGGGCGGCGAGCGCCTCCCGCACGGCGGCGGTGTCCAGTGCGCCCGGGACGGCGGGCACCAGGTAGGCGACGATCCGGTCCACCGGGCCGCGCCGGACCAGCACCGCGCTGTGCGCGACGGCCGGGTGTGCGGCCAACTCGGCCTCGATCTCGCCGAGTTCGATCCGGTGGCCGCGGATCTTGACCTGGCCGTCGGCCCGGCCCAGGTAGTCGAGGGTGCCATCGGGGCGGCGGCGCACCAGGTCGCCGGTGCGGTACATCCGGGTGCCGGGTTCGCCGAACGGGTCGGCGACGAAGCGGCCCGCGGTCAGGCCGGGGCGGTTCAGGTAGCCGCGGGCCAACTGCACGCCCGCCAGGTACAGTTCGCCCGGCGCGCCGTCCGGGACGGGCCGCAGCAGGGCGTCCAGCACGTGGGCGCGGCCGCCGGTGAGCGGGCGGCCGACGGCCGGGTCGGGGGTGTCGGCGAGGTCGGCGACCAGCGCGTCCACGGTGAACTCGGTGGGGCCGTAGTAGTTGAGCACGGTGCCGGTGGGTACGGCGGCCAGTTCGGCCCGCAGTTCGGTCCACAGCGCCTCGGGCAGTGCCTCACCACCGAGCAGCAGCACCGGCGGGCGGTGCGCGCCCGACAGCAGCCCGCTGTCGAGGAGTTGGCGGGCGTAGCTGGGGGTGACGTCCAGGGCGTGGATGCGTTCGGCCCGGGTGTAGGCGACGACCGCTTCGGCGTCCCGGCGGTCGTCCTCGCCGAGCAGGTGCAGTTCGTGGCCGCCGAGCAGCCAGATCAGCTGCTCCCAGGAGGAGTCGAAGGAGAACGAGGCGGTGTGCAGGGCGCGCAGGCGTTGGGTGCCGGCGGCGCTCAGCGCGGTGGCGAACTCGCGGGTGAGGTGGTCGTGGACGAGGTTGGCCAGGCCCGCGTGGGTGAGCACGACGCCCTTGGGGCGGCCGGTGGAGCCGGAGGTGTGGATGACGTACGCGGCCTGCCCGGGGTGCACGGGCAGGCGCACCGGCTCGCCGGGGGCGGCGAGTTCGGCGCGCACGGCCGGGTCGTCGAGCAGCACGACGGTGCCGGCGGGGTGTGCGGGCAGCCGGGCCAGCACGGCGCGGGTGGTGAGCAGCACGGCGGGGCGGGCGTCGTCCAGCAGCAGGGCGAGCCGCTCGTCGGGGTGGTCGAGGTCGAGTGGCAGGTAGCCGCCGCCGGCCCGCAGGACGGCGAGCAGGGCGGTGACGGCCTCGGTGGAGCGGGGCAGGGCGAGCGCGCAGATCCGTTCGGCGCGCAGGCCGCGGGCCAGCAGCAGGCGGGCCAACGCGTCGGTGTCGGCGTCGAGTTCGGCGTAGCTGCGCTCGGTGCGGGTGCCGTCGAGGGCGGGGCCGACCAGGGCGCGGACGGCGGGGCTCTCGGCGGCGCGGGCGCGCAGCAGGTCGTCGACGCCGGGCGGCGGGACGGCGGGCAGGGCCGGGCCGGTGGTGGTGGCGGGTCGGGCGGCGCGTTCGGCGGCGGTGAGCAGGTCGAGGCGGGCCAGCGGGGTGTCGGGGTCGGCGGCGAACGCCTCGGCCAGGCCGAGGAAGCGCTCCAGGACGGTGGCGGCCCGCGCGGCGTCGAACGCGTCGGGGCGGTATTCGAGTTCGAGGCGCAGGTCCTCGCCGGGCAGCAGGGTCAGGCCGAGCGGGTAGTGGGTGGCGTCGCGGGCACCGAGCGCGGTGACGGTCGGGCCGTCGCCGCCGGCGGCGTCCAGCGCGGTCTCCAGCTGCTCGCCGCCGCCCCGGTAGTTCTCCAGCACCAGCAGGGTGTCGAACAGCGTCCCGCCGGTGCCCGCCGCGCGCTGGATCGCGGCCAGGCCGAGGTGCTGATGCTCCATCAACTCGGCTTGTGCGGACTGGACTTCGGCGGCGGCCGTGGCGAGGGTGGCGCCGGGGGCGGGGTTGACCCGGACGGGGACGGTGTTGATGAACAGGCCGACCATCGACTCGGCGCCCGGCAGGTCGGCGGGGCGGCCGGAGACGGTGGTGCCGAACACGGTGTCGGTGCGGCCGGTGAGCGCGCCGAGCAGCACGCCCCACAGCGTGTGCGCGACGTTGCCGAGGGTCAGGCCCCGGCCGCGGACGGCGGCGGTCAGCCGGGCGGTCAGCTCGGGCCCGGCCTGCCGGGTGAGCAGGACCGGCTCGACGGCGGGCGTCCCGGCCGTGCCGGGCGCGACGGGGTGCGGGGTGTCGAACCCGGCGAGGGCGGCGGCCCAGGCGCGCTCGGCGGCGGCGGTGTCGCGGGTGGCCAGCAGGGCGAGGTGGTCGCGGTAGGGGCGCACCGGCGGCAGGCTCTCGCCGCGGTACAGCGCGAGCAGTTCGCGCACCACGATCGGCATCGACCAGCCGTCCAGCAGCAGGTGGTGGCAGGTCAGCACCAGCCGGTGCCGGTCGGCGGCCAGCCGCAGCAGGGCGAAGCGCAGCAGCGGCGGCGCGTCCAGTTCGAACGGGCGCCGCCAGTCCGCGTCCATCTCCCGCTGCACGTCCGCTTCCTGACCACTCGTCAGGTCGACGGTGCGCAGCGGGGTTTCGACGGTGCGCTGGACGAACTGCAGGACGTCCTGCGGGTCCTCGTACCAGAACCCGGCCCGCAGGTTGGCGTGCCGGACCAGCAGCGCGTCCACGGCGGCGGCCAGCCGCGACGGCTCGACCGGGCCGGCCAGGTCGAGGTGGGCCTGCACGACGTACACGTCCCGGGCCTCGTCGTCGTAGAGCGCGTGGAACAGCAGGCCCTCCTGGAGCGAGGACAGCGGGTACACGTCCTCCAGGTCCGACGGGGCCGGGCTGGTCGCCTGCGGGTCGTCGTGCGGGGTGGCGGAGTCGTTCATCGCGGTGTTCTCAGTCCTGGGGTCGGTGCGGTCGGTGGCTTCGGGGCGGTCGGTGGCTTCGGGGCGGGTGGGCGCTTCGGGGCGGGCTGCGGTTTCGGGCGGGACGGCGCGCGGGGTGGTCATCGGCGCCGCCGTCCGCGCAACTTGGCTTCCAGCTTGTCGAGTTGGGCCTGCTTGAGGGCGACCAGCGGCGGGCCGGCCGGGGCCACGGCTGCGGCTGCGGCTGCGGAGCCGACAGCGGCGGCGGGGCCGGCGGTCGCGAGGTCGTCCAGCGCGTCGAGCCAGGCGTCCGCGATCAGAGCCGCTTCGGCGTCCGTCACCAGGGCCTGCGGCCAGCCGAGTTCGACCGCGAGTTCGGGCCGCCCGTCCCGGTCGGCGGCGATCACGGCGTCCACCTCCAGCGGGTGGGCCACGGGCGCGGCCGGGTCGGGTCCGGCTCCGGCGGCGACGGCCGCGCGCTCGGCGGCCGGGGCGAACGGCCAGCCGCCGAGCGCGGGGCCCGCCTGGTCGGTGCGGCCCCGGTAGTTGAACAGCACCGGGGACGGCGGCGCGGCGGCCAGCAGCGGGGCGGTCTGCGGGTTGAGGTGGCGCAGCAGGCCGTGGCCGAGTCCCTTGTCGGGGGCGGCCCGCAGCTGCTCCTGGACCCGGGCCAGGACGTCCGGGGCGGCGGCGAGGTCGATTCCACCGAGGTCGAGGCGGACGGGGTGGACGGTGGTGAACCAGCCGACGGTGCCGGACAGGTCGGGCGCGTGGCCGGGGTGGCCGCCGCGGCCGTGGCCCTCCAGGTCGACCTGCAGCGCGGGCGCGGCGTCGGGCCGGGTGCGGGCCAGGCCGAGGACGAGTCCGGCGAGCAGCAGTTCGTCAGTGCCGGTGCCGGTGCCGGTGCCGGTGCCGTCAGCAGCGGTCGCCGCGGCGGCGGCGAGCAGTCGGGCGGTGCGGTCGGCGGGCAGGGTGCGGCGCAGGGTGCGCAGGGTGGCGTGGGTGTCGCGGGCCGGGTCGGCGGCGAGGTCGGCGAGCTGGCCGGGCGGGCCGGTGAGCGCGGTGCGCCAGTAGCCGGCCTCGGCGAGGCGGGTGCGCTGCTGGGCGTGGGCGTGCAGGTGGGCGGCCCAGTCGCGGAGGGCGACGGGTTCGGGGGCGAGGGCGGGTCGGCGTCCGGCGGCGGCGTCACGGTGGGCGGCGGCCAGGCGCGGGAGCAGGATCCGCCAGGAGACGCCGTCCACGGCGAGGTGGTGGACGGTGAGCAGCAGCCGTCCCTCGGCCTGCTCGCCCGCGTCGAACCAGACGGCGCGCAGCATCCGTCCGGCGGCGGGGTCGAGGGCGTCGGCGGCGCGGTCGGCCCCGGCGGTGAGCTGCTCGGCCGTGGGGCCGCCGGGGACGGGGACGCGGCGCAGCAGGGCGGGATCGGCGCTGGGCGGCAGGGTCTCCTGGGTCCACAGGCCGTCGGTGTCGTCCAGCCGGGTGCGCAGCGCGGGGTGGGCCTCGACCAGGGCGGCGAGCGCCTCCCGCAGCGGCCGCTCGCCGAGCCCGCCGGGGACGGTGAGCAGCACGGACTGGTTGAACCGCCGTACGCCGCCGCCGCGTTCGCGCAGCCAGTGCACGACGGGGAGCAGCGGCACCGGCCCTTCGACGGGGGCGTTCGGCACCGGCGCGGTGAGGGCGGGGGCGCTTGCGCCGGGGGCCCCGCCGCCGAACGCGGCGGTGAGCGCGGCGGGGGTCGGGTGCTGGAAGACGTCCTTCGTCGTGATCGCCAACCCGGCCGCCTTCGCCCGGCTCACCAGCTGCAGCGACACGATGCTGTCGCCCCCCAGCGCGAAGAAGTTCTCCTCCTCCCCCACCTCGGGCAGCCCCAGCACCTCGGCGAACACCCGCGCGAAGGCGGAGGGGCCGCGCTGGGCGGGGACGGTCGTGGTGGGCCGGTGGTCGGGGGCGGCCGGGTGCCGGTCGGGCGCGGGGAGCGCCTTGCGGTCGAGCTTGCCGTTGACGGACAGCGGCAGGGCGGCGAGTTCGACCACCACGGCGGGGACCAGGTGGTCGGGCAGGGTGGCGGCCAGCGCGGCCCGAGCGGCGGCCCCGGTGGTGCCGGAGCCCGCGGCGGGCACCACGTACCCGACCAGCTGCTTCGTTCCGCCGGCGGTCTGCCGTACCGTGACCGCCGCCTGGGCCACCCCGGGGAGTGCGGCGAGGGCGGCCTCGACCTCGCCGAGTTCGATCCGGAAGCCGCGGATCTTCACCTGGTCGTCGGTGCGGCCCAGGTACTCGACGCTGCCGTCGATCCGGTGGCGGACCAGGTCGCCGGTGCGGTACATCCGCTCGCCGGGTCCGCCGTACGGGTCGGCGACGAAGCGGCTCGCGGTCAGGCCGGGGCGGCCGAGGTAGCCGCGGGCCAACTGGACGCCCGCCAAGTAGAGTTCGCCGGGCACGCCGACCGGGCAGGGCCGCAGTGCGGCGTCCAGCACGTGCAGCCGGGTGTTCCAGGCGGGTCGGCCGATCGGGACGGTGCCCGCGCCGGCCCAGGCCCGGTGGTGGGTGACGTCGACGGCGGCCTCGGTGGGGCCGTACAGGTTGTGCAGTTCGATCTGCGGCCACCGGGCCAGGAAGCGGTCGACGGTGGCGGCGGGCAGTGCTTCGCCGGAGCAGAACACCCTTCGCACGGTGGCGAACCGGCGGCGCAGCGTGTCGTCGTCCTCGGCGGCGGCGGTGAACGCGGCGAGCATGGACGGCACGAAGTGGCAGGTGGTGACGGCGGCGCGGGCGGCCAGGGCGGCGAGTTCGGCGGGGTCGCGGTGGGCGCCGGGGCGGGCCAGGACGACGCGGGCGCCGACGGTCAGCGGGAGGAAGAACTCCCAGACCGAGACGTCGAACCCGGCCGGGGTCTTCTGCAGGACGCGGTCGGCGGCGCCGATCGCGTACATCTCGCGCATCCACTCCAGGCGGTTGACGATGGCCCGGTGGGTGACCAGGACGCCCTTGGGGCGGCCGGTGGAGCCGGAGGTGAAGATGACGTACGCGGCGTGGTCGGGCCCGGGCCCGGGCCCGGTACTCGCCGCGTCCTCGGCCTCCTCGGGGCCGGCGGTGTCGACGGGCAGCACCGGGACGCCGTCCACCGCCCAGGGGGCGGGCGCGCCGGGCGGGGTGAGGACGCAGACCGGGCGGGCGTCCTCGACCATGCCGGCGAGGCGTTCGGCCGGGTACTCGGTGTCCAGCGGCAGGTAGGCGGCGCCGGAGCGCAGCACCCCGAGCAGGGCGACCATCAGTTCGGCGGAACGCGGCACGGCGACGCCGACCACGGCGTCCGGCCCGGCGCCGCGGGCCGTCAGTTCGGCGGCCAACCCACCGGCCTTCGACCAGAGTTGACGGTAGGTCAGTTCATCGCCCTGGTAGTCGACGGCGACCGCGTCCGGGGTGGCGGCGACGCGTTCGGCGATCCGGCTGACCAGGGTGCCTTCGCGGACGGGGATCTCGGTGGCGTTCCAGGCGCCGGCCAGGCCGCGCGCCTCCTCGGCGGAGACGGGTTCGATCCGGGCGATCGGCTGTCCGGGGTCGGCGAGGGCCCGTTCCAGGACGTGCAGCAGTCGGGCGCCGTACAGGCGGGCGGTGGCCCGGTCGAAGAGGTCCTCGGCGTGGATGACGGTCAGGTCGGTGCGGGTGCCGTCGGCGGACTCCACGAAGGTGAACGCCAGGTCGAAGCGGGCGGCGTGCACGGGGTCGGGCAGCAGGGCGGTGCGGGCGCCGAGCAGGTGGTCCAGGCCGCCGGCCTCCTTGCGGTACTGCACCATCACCTGGAACAGCGGGTGCCGGCCCAGGGTCCGTTCCGGGTTGACCAGTTCGACCAGCCGGTCGAACGGCAGGTCCTGGTGGGCGAGCGCGCCGAGCACGGTCTCCTTCGCCCGGTCGACCAGTTCGGCGAACGCCGGTTCGCCGCCCAGGTCGTGGCGGAGCACCAGGGTGTTGACGAAGAAGCCGACCAGCTGTTCGAGGTCCGGTTCGCCGCGTCCGGCGACGGGTGCGCCGAGGGCGACATCGGCGGTGCCGGCGAGCCGGCCGAGCAGCAGGGCGGCGGCGGCCTGCACCACCATGAACGGGGTGGTGCCGCTGCTACGGGTGAACTCGGCCAGGGCGTCCCGCAGTTCGTCGGGGAGGGCGAGCCGGACGGCGCCGCCGCGGCCGCTGGCCTCGGCGGGGCGGGGGCGGTCGGCGGGCAGCGCGAGTTCGGCGGGCAGAGCGGCCAGCCGCTCGGCCCAGTAGGCGGACTGCGCCGCCAGCGGGCGTTCCGCCTGCCACAGCGTGTGGTCGGCGAACTGGAGCGGCAGCGGCGGGAGTTCGGGCGTGCGCCCGGCCCGGCGGGCGGCGTAGGCGGCGTCCAGGTCGCGCAGCAGCACGCCCTCGGACCACTCGTCGGCCGCGATGTGGTGCAGGGCGACGCTCAGCACGTGGCGGCGCGGCCCGGCGCTGAGCAGGACGGCGCGCACCGGGATCTCCCCGGTCAGGTCGAACACGTGCGCCCCGGCGGTGGCGGTCTCGACGTCCAGCCGGTGGCCGGCCACCTCGCGCAGCTCGAACGGCACTCCGGCCTCGGCCGGGGTGAGGATCCGCTGGTACGGGCGGCCGTCCCGCTCGGCGCAGACGGTGCGCAGCGCCTCGTGCCGGGCCAGCACGTCGCCGAAGGCCGACCGCAGCGCCTCGGGGTCGAGTTCGCCGTCGATCCGCAGCGCGCACGGGATGGTGTAGGCGGTGGACGGGCCCTGCAGGCGGTCCAGGAACCAGAGCCGGGCCTGCGCGGGGGCGAGCGGGAGCAGCTCGGGGCGCGGGCGGGCGGCGGGCCGGTCGGCGTCCTGCGGGCCGGTCGCGGCGTCCGGGCCCGCGGCCTCGTCGAGGCGGGCGGCGAACGCGGCGGGGGTGCGGGTCTCGAACAGGGTGCGGATGGCGACCTCGGTGCCGAGCGCGGCGCGCAGCCGGCCGACCAGCCGGGTGGCGAGCAGCGAGTGGCCGCCGAGCGCGAAGAAGTCCTCGTCGACGCCGACCGCGGGCAGGCCGAGCACCTCGGCGTACGCCCGGCACACCAGTTCCTCCCGCTCGGTGCGCGGGGCGGCCCCGGCGGGCGCGGGGTACGCGTCGGCGCCGGGTTCGGGCAGGGCCTGCCGGTCGAGCTTGCCGTTGACGTTCAGCGGCAGCGCGGGCAGCACGACCAGCGCGGCCGGGACGAGGTACTCGGGCAGTGCCTCGCCGAGCGCCTTGCGCAGGGCGGCGGGGTCGGCGTCCGCGCCGGGGGCGGCGACCAGGTAGCCGACCAGGCGCTTGGCGCCGCCGGGGGCGGGCCGGACCACGACGGCGGCCTGCGCGACGCCGGGCAGCGCGGCGAGCGCGGCCTCGGCCTCGCCGGGTTCGACCCGGAAGCCGCGGATCTTCACCTGGTCGTCCTCCCGGCCCAGGTAGTCCAGGCTGCCGTCGGGGCGGTGCCGGACCAGGTCGCCGGTGCGGTACATCCGCTCCCCGGGCGGGCCGTACGGGTCGGCGACGAAGCGGCTCGCGGTCAGGCCGGGCCGGTTGCCGTAGCCGCGGGCCAACCCGGGCCCGGCCACGTACAGTTCGCCGGGCGTGCCGGGCGGGACGGGCCGCAGCCGGGCGTCCAGCACGTAGGCGCGGGTGTTGCCGATCGGGCGGCCGACGAACGGGGCGGGGCTGTCGGCAAGGTCGGCGCCGAGGGTGTCGACGGTGTACTCGGTGGGGCCGTAGAAGTTGTGGCCGAGCACGCCGGGGGTGTCCCGGATCCGCTGCCACAGGGTGTCGCCGACGGCCTCGCCGCCGACCAGGAACAGCAGCGGGCGGTGCGCCGGGTCGTCCAGCAGGCCCCACTCGACGAGCTGGGCGCCGAAGGAGGGCGTGACGTCCAGGGTGTCGATCCGGTCGGCCAGCAGCCGGGCCGCGAGGGCCTGCGGGTCGCGGCGCAACTCCTCGCCGTAGACGTGCAGTTCGTGGCCGAGCAGCAGCCAGAGCAGCTGCTCCCAGGAGGAGTCGAAGGAGAACGAGGCGGTGTGCGCGGCCCGCAGGACGCGCCCGCCGGCGGCGGCCGCGGCCCGGCCGAAGACGGTGCCGCCGTGGTGCTCCAGCAGGTTGGCCAGGCCCCCGTGCGTCACCTGGACGCCCTTGGGGCGGCCGGTGGAGCCGGAGGTGTGGATGACGTACGCGAGGTGCCCGGGCTCGGGGCGGACGGGCTCGGGGCGGACGGGCTCGGGGCGGACGGGCTCGGCCGCCGGCGACCCGAGCGCGGCGAGCGGGACGGCGCCGAGTTCCGCCCCGGCCAGCACGGGCCGTTCGGCGGCGAGTTCGGCGGTGGTGAGGGTGAGCAGCGGGGTGGCGTCGGCGAGCATCAGGGCGATCCGCTCGTCCGGGTGGTCGAGGTCGACCGGCAGGTAGGCGGCGCCGGCGGCGAGCACGCCGAGCAGGGCGGCGACCAGGTCGGCGGAGCGCGGCAGGGCGAGCGCGACCACGGTGTCCGGGCGGGCGCCGAGCGCGGCCAGGTGCCGGGCGTACGCCTCGACCCGCTCGGCGAGCCGGCCGAACGTCAGCCGCTGGTCCCCGTGGACGACGGCGGTCCGCCCGGGGTGGGCGGCGGCGGTGGCGCGGAAGGCGTCGACCACGGTGCCGGGCGGCACCGGGCGGTCGGTGGCGTTCCAGCCGGCCAGCACGGTGTGCCGCTCCTCGGCGGTCAGGACGTCCAACCGGCCGACGGGGGTGTCGGGTTCGGCGGCGATCGCGGTGAGCAGGCGCAGCAGCCGGGCGCCGACGGCGGCGGCCCGGGCGGGGGTGAAGGCGTCGGGGCGGTACTCGACGGTGAGTTGCGGGTGCTCGCCGGGCAGGGTGAGCACGGTCAGCGGGTAGTGGGTGGCGCCGCGGTTGCCGATCGCCCCGACCCGCAGCGCTCCGGAGGTCAACTCGCCGGGCTGCACGGGGTAGTTCTCGAACACCAGCAGGGTGTCGAACAGGGTGCCGTGTCCGGCGGCGGCCTGGATCTGGGCCAGGCCGAGGTACTGGTGGTCGAGCAGCGCGGACTGCGCCTGCTGGAGCCGGGCCAGCGCGGCGGCGGCCGGCTCGTCCTCGTCGAGGGTGAAGCGGACCGGGACGGTGTTGCTGAACAGGCCCACGGCGGCTTCCACGCCCGGGAGTTCGCCGGGGCGGCCGGAGACGGTGGCACCGAACACCACGTCGGTGCGGCCGGTGAGCCGGCCCAGCAGGATCGCCCAGGCGCCCTGCACCAGGGTGTTCAGGGTCAGGCCGTGGCGGCGCGCGGTGGCGGTGAGCGCGGCGGCCGTCCCGGCGGGGATCGGGAGCTCCAACTCCCGCGCGGTCTGCGGTGGTTCATTGCGGTCGGCGTCGGCCAGCAGGGTCGGGCCGTCCAGTCCGGCCAGCGCGTCGCGCCAGGCGGCGGTGTCGGCGGCGGTGTCGCGGGCGGCGAGGTGGGCCAGGTGGTCGGCCCAGCGCGGCGCGGCGGGCAGCGCGGCGCCCTCGTGGACGGCGAGCACCTCGCGCAGCAGCACCGGCGTGGACCAGCCGTCCATCACGATGTGGTGCCGGGTCAGCAGCAGCCGGTGCCGTTCGGGGCCGAGCACCAGCAGCGCGCAGCGCACCAGCGGCGGCCGGGCCAGGTCGAAGCGGCGGGCGGCCTCGGCGTCCTCGATCCGGGCGGTCTCGGCGGCCTGCCGCCGCTCGTCGAGCCCGGACAGGTCGTGGGTGCTCCACGGGACGCGGACCCCGGGGACGAGGGCCTGCACGGGCTCCCCGGCGGCGGTCAGGGTGAAGGCGGCGCGCAGCGCGCCGTGCCGCCCCACCGCGGTGTCCACCGCGTGCGCGAGGGCGGCGCGGTCCAGCGGGCCGTGCAGGTCGAGCGAGGTCAGCGAGGTGTAGGTGGCGTCGTCGCCGGGCGGCAGCATCCGGTCGTGGAACAGCAGGCCCTCCTGGAGCGGGGAGAGCGGCAGCACCTCCTCCAGGCCCGGGTGGCGGACCGCCAGGGCGTCCAGGTCGGGCTGGGTCACGGCGGCCAGCGGCACGTCGGACGGGGTGAGCGCGGCGGCGTCCGGGCGGGCCGCCCAGCGGACCAGTCCGTCCAGCCGGTCGAACCACTCGGCGGCCAGTTCGCGGATCTCCGATTCGCCGAACAGCGCTTCGGGCCACGTCAGTTGGACGGTCAGCTCGGGTCCTTCGGCCCGCTCGTGGACGAACGCGCCGATCTCCAGTGCGTGCCCGCAGGGCCGCTCCGGGTCGGTGGTGGCGGTGATCGCGTCGCCCGCGCCGGGGGCGGGCGTCCAGGGCTCGCCGCCGGCCTCGAACCGCCCCAGGTAGTTGAACAGCAGCGGGGGTTCGGGCGCGTCCGCCAGCACCCCGGCGGTGTCCGGGTGGCGCAGCAGGCCCCAGCCGGTGCCCGCGTTCGGCAGCGCCCGCAGCCGCTCCTTCACCCCGGACAGCGCGGCGCCCGGCTCCGCCAGTTCGGCCAGGTCCAGGTGCAGCGGGAACTCGCTGGTCAGCCAGCCGACGGTGCGCGAGGTGTCCGCCCCGGGCACCAGCTGGTCCTCCCGGCCGTGGCCCTCCAGCCGCAGCAGCAGCCCGTCGGCGGCGGCCGCCCCGTGCAGGGCGCGGCGGCGCTCCCGGACCGCGAGCGCGAGCCCGGCCAGCAGCACGTGGTCCACCCCGGCCCGGCGGGCGGCCGGGACGGTGGTCAGCAGCGGCCCGGTGCGCGCGGCGGGCAGGGTGAGCCGCAGCCGGCGGGTGCGGGCCGCGGTGTCCCGGCCCGGGTCGAGCGGCGGCTCGGCCAGCAGCGGCACCCGCGGCAGCGCCGACTGCGCGCGCCAGTAAGGGAGTTCGGCCCGTACGGCCGGGCTCGCGGCGGCCTCGGCCAGCCCGTGCGCCCAGGCCCGCAGCGAGGTCGGCACCGGCGCGAGCGGCTGCCCCTCGTACGCGGCCCGCAGGTCCGGCAGCAGGATCCGCCAGGACACCCCGTCCACGGCCAGGTGGTGCACCACCAGCACCAGCAACCCGTCCTGCTCGGCCCCCGCGTCCAGGTGCACGGCCTGCAGCACCACGCCGCGCGCGGGATCCAGCCGTCCCGCCGCCGCCTCCCGCTCGACCTCCGCCGCTGCCGCCAGCTCCCCGGCGGCGACCCGCAGGTGCCGCACCCGTGCGGCGGCCGGCGCCGCCCCGACCGGCCGCACCTCCAGCGTCCACGGCGCGACACCCTCCGGGCCCGACGGCGCGCCCCCGTCGACACCCCCCACGTGCAGCCGCAGCCGCAGCGCGTCGTGGTGCTCGGTGAGCGTGTCGAGCGCGGCGACCAGTCGCGGCAGGTCGAGGCCGGCCGGGACGGTGAGGGTGGTGGACTGGGCGAAGCGGCCGATCGGGCCGCCCTGGTGGCGGAGCCACTCGGTGATGGGGGTGGGGGGAAGCGGGCCGTCGCGGTCGACGGCGGGGGTGGGGGCGGCCGTCTCGGCGGGGGTGACCGTGCCGGCGATCCGGGCGACGGTGCGCCGGTCGAAGACGGTGCGCGGGGTGAGGGCGAGTCCGGCGTGCCGGGCCCGGCTGGCGAGTTGGATGGCGGAGATGGAGTCGCCGCCGAGCGAGAAGAAGTTGTCGTCCGCGCCGACCTGTTCGACCGGCAGGCCGAGGACTTCGGCGACCAGCGCGGCCAGGATGCGTTCGGTGTCGGTGCGCGGTGCTCCCGCGCCCGCCGCTCCGGGGGTCGGCGCGGGCAGCGCCTTGCGGTCGAGCTTGCCGTTGACGGACAGCGGCAGGGTGTCCAGGCCGACGATCACGGCGGGGACGAAGTACTCGGGCAGGGTGAGCGCCAGCCGGTCGCGCAGCGCCTGCGGGTCGGCGGGCGGCGGGGCCGCGTACCCGACCAGTTGGGCCGCGCCGCTGCCGATCCGGTGCACCGCCACCGCCGCCTGGGCCACCCCGGGGAGCGCGGCGAGGGCGGCCTCGACCTCGCCGAGTTCGATCCGGAAGCCGCGGATCTTCACCTGGTCGTCGGTGCGGCCCAGGTACTCCACCGCGCCGTCCGGCCGGTGGCGGACCAGGTCGCCGGTGCGGTACATCCGCTCGCCGGGTCCGCCGTACGGGTCGGCGACGAAGCGGCTCGCGGTCAGGCCGGGGCGGCCGAGGTAGCCGCGGGCCAACTGGACGCCCGCCAAGTAGAGTTCGCCGGGCACGCCGACCGGGCAGGGCCGCAGCGCGGCGTCCAGCACGTACAGCCGGGTGTTCCAGACGGGTCGGCCGATCGGGACGGTGCCCGCGCCGGGGGCCGTGGTGTGGTGGGTGACGTCGACGGCGGCCTCGGTGGGGCCGTACAGGTTGTGCAGCGGGACGCCGGGGAGGGCGGTGTGCCAGCGGTCGACGGTGTCGGCGGGGAGGGCCTCGCCGGAGCAGAAGGCGTGCCGCAGGGTGGTGCAGCGGGTGCCGAGGTCGGGTTCCTCCAGGAAGGCGCGCAGCATGGAGGGGACGAAGTGCATTGCGGTGACGGCCTGTTGGGCGATCAGGTCGGCGAGGTAGCCGGGTTCCCGGTGGCCGTCGGGGCGGGCGAGGACGACGGTGGCGCCTTCGCACAGGGCCCAGAAGAACTCCCAGACGGAGACGTCGAACCCGGCGGGGGTCTTCTGCAGGACGCGGTCGGCGGCGGTGAGCCGGTACTGGTGCTGCATCCACTCCAGGCGGTTGACGATGGCCCGGTGGGTGACCGGGACGCCCTTGGGGCGGCCGGTGGAGCCGGAGGTGAAGATGACGTACGCGGCGTGGTCGGGCCCGGCGGGCACCGGCTCGGCGTGCGCCGCCCGGTCCGCCCGCGTCCGGTCCGCCCGCGGGCCGTCGAGCAGCAGGACGCGGGCGGCGGCCCGCTCCGGCAGCCGGTCCAGGACCGCGCCGACGGTGAGGACGCGGACCGGGTCGGCGTCCTCGATCATGCCGGCGAGGCGTTCGGCCGGGTGGTCGGTGTCCAGCGGCAGGTAGGCGGCGCCGGCCCGCAGCACGCCGAGCAGGGCGACCATCAGCGCGGTGGAGCGCGGCACGGCGACGGCGACCACGGTGTCCGGCCCGGCCCCGCCGGCTGCCAGCTCGCGGGCCAGTTCGCCTGCCCGCTGCCAGAGTTGACGGTACGTCAGCTCGCCGTCCGGGGCGGCGACCGCCACCGCGTCCGGGGTGCGGGCGGCCCGGTCGGCGATCCGGTCGACCAGGGTGCCGGGCGGGACGTCGTGCCCGGTGGCGTTCCACCGCTCCAGCACGTCCGCGCGCTCCTGCTCGGCCAGCAGGTCGAGTTCGCCGAGCGGGCGGTCCGGCTCGGCGGCGAGCCGTTCCAGCAGCGTGGTGAACCGGTGGGCGTGCAGGGCGAGTTCGGCCTCGGTGTACAGGCGCGGGTTGGCGTCGAACTCCAACTGCAGGCGGTGGTCGGGGGTCTTGGCGACGGACAGCGAGAGGTCCTCGACCGGTCCGGCGGCGAGGTTGACGGTGTGGCCGGGGCTGCCGGCGAAGTCCAGGTCGAGGTCGAAGGGCTTGATGTTAAGCAGCGGGCCGTACAGCCGTTCGTCGGTGCCGACCAGGCCGAGGGCGCGGCGCAGTTCCTCGCCGCGGTGCAACTGGTGGCGGCGGACGTCCTTGAGTTCGGCGGCGGAGCGGCGCAGCAGGGTGTCGAAGCCGTCGGCGGGGTCGACGGCCAGCCGCAGCGGCAGGATGTTGACGGCCATGCCGACCACCCGCGGGGTGCCGGGGGCGGTGCGGGCCATCAGGTGCATGCCGAGGACGGGGTCGGCGGTGCCGGTCATCCGGTGCAGGTAGGCAGCGAGGGCGGCGTGCGCGGCCTCGGCCCAGGTGGTGCGGGCGGCCTTGGCGGCGGCGAGCACGGGGGCGGTGCGGGCGGCGTCGAGGGTGATCCGGTGGCGGAGCGCGGCGGGGGCGGCGGCGGCCTGCTGCTCGGTGAGCGAGCGGACCTGCGGGCGGTCGGCGTACCGCTGCTGCCACCAGCGGGCGTCGGCGGCGGCCGACTCGCCGTCCAGGTAGGCGCGTTCGGCTTCGCGCAGGACGGCGGCGGGGCGCAGCGGGCTGTCCGGGACGTCGGCTCCGGCGGCGAGCGCGGTGTACGCCTCGGCGACCCGGCGGGTGAACAGGGCGACGCCGTAGCCGTCGATCACCAGGTGGTGGAACCACTGGAACCACAGGTGGCGCTCCGGCCCGGTGCGGACCAGCAGGGCGCCGTGCAGGGGGTCGCCGGAGAGGTCGGCGGGGCGGGCGAGCTGCTCGCGCACCAGGTCGACGGCGGCCCGTTCGGGGTCGGTGGCGCCGCGGGTGTCGAGCCGGGCGAGCGTCCAACTGCCGGGTTCGAAGCGGTGGTTGCTGGCACTTTCGCCGTTCGGGTGCACCGTCAGGTGCAGGCCGTCGGCCTCGGCGAGGGTGCGGGCGAGCGCGGCTTCGAGCAGTTCGGGCCGGAGCGGGCCGTCGATCCGGACGTACTGGCCGACGTTGTGGGCGGGGCTGCCGGGGTCGATCCGTTGCGCGGCCAGGACGCCGGCCTGGGCCGCCGTCAGCTCCTGCCGCTCGCCGTGCTCGGCCTGCGTGGTCGTGGTGCCAGCCATGGTCCGGCCCTTCCCGGTGTCGGCGGCCGCCGGGCCCGGAGTGGGCGCGGGCCGCGGTGTGGTGCGAAAAACGGGTTCGGAGGTGCGTCGGGCGGACCGCTGCCGCTGCGGTCCGCCCGACGGGGGTGGGCCTACCGGCCCTTGAGGACGGTCTCGATCTGGTCGAGCACGTCGATGGAGGTGCCGTACCGGTCGGTGGTGGCGTACGTCAGCGGGACGACCTTGCCGGCCTTGACCGCCTTGAGGTTCTGCCAGGACGGCTGCTTGTCCAGGTCCTTGGTGTCCTGCGGCACCTCGCCGGTGGCCGCCGTCCTCGGGATCAGGATGACGTCGGCGTCGGCGAGCACGTCGAGCTTCTCCACCGAGTAGGTGACCTCGTGGTCGGTGGTGTCGGCGGACGCCTGGGAGAACTGCGCGCCCGCGTCGGCGAGCACCCGGCCGACCCAGGAGGTCGCGGTGTCGACCAGGAACTCGCCGCCGCCGTAGGAGGAGGCGATGGTCCACTTGGTGGAGTTGAGCTGGTCCGCGTAGTCGGCCTTGATCTTGGCGGCCTTGGTCTCGTAGTCGGACTTGAGCTTCGCGAACTCCGCCTGCTTGCCGACCGCGGTGGCGATCTTCTCCTGGGCGTTCAGCAGGTCGACGGGCTTGTCGATGCCGAAGTACAGGGTCGGGGCGATGCCTTCGAGCTTGCTGACGCCCCAGTCGAAGGCGGTGGCGCCCTCGACGATGATCAGGTCGGGGCGCAGCGAGGCGACCTTCTCGATGTTGATCTCGATGCCGGAGCCGATCGGCTCGATCTTCTTCGCGGCCTCGGTCTGCGCGGGCAGCAGCTCCATCGGGTTGTTCTCGTCGATGGTGCTGGTGCCGACGGGCTGCACGCCGAGGTCGAGCAGTGCGCCGGTGGCGTAGGAGACGCTGACGATCCGCTGCACCCCGGCCGGGACGGTGATCTTGCCGTTGCTGGCCTCGACGGTGACGGGGCCGCCGGTGTTGACGGCGCCGGAGGCGGCCGGGGCGGCGTCCTCGCTGTCGCCGCTGGAGCCGCAGGCCGTGGCGGCGAGCGCGACGGCGGCGGCCGCGGCGAACGCTCTGGCGGTGCGGGAGGTCAGGGCGCGGGTGTTCATGGTTCTCCGTGGGTCGTTGCGGCGGGGGGAGTTCGGGCCCGGGCGGGGGCCGGTCAGGATCGGCCGGGCCCGGTTCGGACCCGGTTCAGGCCCGAATCAAGCCCGGATCAGGCCCGGTTCAGGTACGCGGACCAGGCGAGCAGGGTGGGCGCGGTGCCGAGGTCGGCCAGGTCGGCGAACTCGACCCGGGCGCCGCGCGCCCGCCAGGTCTCGACCAGGTGCATCACCCGCATCGAGTCCAGGCCGAGGTCGCGCAGGTCGTCCTCGTCGCGGACGTCCTCGGGGCGCTCGCCGAGCAGTTCGGCGATCTCGGCGCGCAGCGTGTCGGGGTCGAAGCCGGGGGCGGCGGTCATGTCGGTGGATCCGTTCGTGAGGGGGCGGTCGGTCGGCCGGTGGCCGGTCAGCCGATGGCGACCCGGGCCCGCAGCTCGCGGGCGGTCCGGCGCAGCAGCATCGAGTCGCGGATCTCGCCGGAGCGCACGGCCAGCGTGGACAGCAGCGAGGAGGTGATGCCGTGGGTGTGCTCGGTGCCGCCCTGCAGGTAGAGGCCGACGTCGAGGCTCTCGTCGGTGAGCACCCGGTGGTCCCGGTCGACCCGCAGCCGGCCCTGTCCGTCGGTGCGGCAGGCGGCGGCGAGCCGCTCGCCGAGCAGCCGGCGCGGGTCGAGGTGGGTGTAGCCGGTGGCGAGCACCACCGCGTCGCACTCCAGCACCTGTTCGCGGCCGGTGGTGAGCGAGCGGACGTGTGCCCGGGCCCCGTCGGCGACCTCTTCGGCGGCGGTCAGCCGGGTGGCGTTCAGGACCCGCAGGCGCTCCTGTCCGGCGACCTTCTCCTGGTAGGCGGTGCGGTACAGCGCCTCGATCAACTCGCCGTCCACGACTGAGTAGTTGGTGTTGGCGTGCTGGGTCAGCAGGGTCTGCCTGGCGGCCTCGGGGGCGGCGTGGAACTCGTCCACGGCGGCCGGGTCGAAGATCCGGTTCGCGAACGGGCTGTCGTCGGCGGGGCTGTAGCCGTACCGGGAGAGGACGGCGCAGATCTCCGCCCCGGGGAAGGTGCGGTGCAGGTACTCGACGGCCTCGGCGGCGGACTGGCCGGCGCCGACCACCGCGATCCGCCGGTACCGCAGCGGCTGCTGCGCCAACTCGGGTGCGCGCAGCAGTAGTTCGCTGGTGTGCCAGAGGTGCGGGCCGGTCCGGACGCCTTCGGGCAGCCGGGGGGTGAGCCCGGTGCCGATCGCGATGTTGCGGGCCGCGCGCACCTGCCGGGCGCCGCCGCCGAGCGCCTCGGAGACCACCTCGACCCGTTCGGTCCGGCCGTCGGGGCCGGTGACCGGGTGGATGCCGGTGACGGTGCGGCCGTAGCCGACCCGGTCGGCGAACTCGGCGGCGCACCACTCGAAGTAGTCGTGGAACTCCAGCCGGGTCGGGTAGAAGGTCTTCAGGTTGATGAAGTCGGCGAGCCGGCCGTGTTCCTGGAGGTAGGTCAGGAAGGTGAAGCGGCTGCGCGGGTCGCGCTGGGTGACCAGGTCCTTCAGGAAGGACACCTGCATGGTCGCGCCGTCCAGCAGCATGCCCCGGTGCCAGCCGAAACCCTCTTGGCGCTCCAGGAAGTTGACCCGCAGCGGGGGTTCGGCGCCGGCCCGGTTGTGGTCGTCGACCGCGATCGCGAGGGCGAGGTTGGCGGGGCCGAAGCCGATGCCGATCAGGTCGTCGGCGTCCCCGTCCGTGCGGACCGCCTCGTTCTCCAGCGACATGCGCGTCCTTTCCCTCTTCCGGGTACCGGTGCGGCAGGGACGGGCAGGCCCGCGCCCCCATTTACTTTGGTAAGGCTTACCTAACTTCTCTCATCGCGGGCAGCTGAGTCAAGTTCAGCCCGCACTGCGGCCAGCGCCTTTGGCACGACGAGCCGGACCGCGCCCGGAGCAGCGGCCCGAACGGCCGGACGGTCCACCCCCGGACGCACTACCGGAGGGCGAGCAGCGCGCCCTCGCCCACCGGACCGCCAGAGGCCACACCGCCGGAGACCGCACCCCCGGAAGCCGCACCCCCGGAAGCCGCACCCCCGGAAGCCGGGCCACCGGAAGCCGCACCCGCCACCACCCGGGTCCCGGGCGCGTCCGGGCCGAACGCGCGCAGCACCGCGCCGGGCACCCGCCCGTCCAGCATCCGCACCTCGCCGACCCCGGCGCGCAGCGCCGCCAGGCAGGCCGCCGCCTTGGGCGCCATGCCGCCGGCCAGGGCGGGCAGCATCCGGGCCAGTCCGTCCGCGTCCAGGTGCTCGACCGGCGGGCCCTGCGGCGGCCAACTCCGGTACAGGCCGGGCACGTCGGTGAGCATCAGCAGGGAGTCGGCGCCGAGCGCACCGGCCACCGCGGCGGCGGCCGTGTCGGCGTTCACGTTGTAGACGGCGCCGTCGGAGCGGTCGGCGGCGGGCGCGATCGAGGACAGCACCGGGATCCGGCCGTCTGCGAGCAGTGCCGTCAGCAGTCCGGTGCGCACCTCGGCGACCTCGCCGACCCGGCCGAGGTCGACCCGCCGCCCGTCCGCCCGGCCCCAGCGCTTGACGGCGGCCAGGGTGCCCGCGTCCTCGCCGGTCAGGCCGACCGCGAACGGGCCGTGCGCGTTGATCAGGCCGACGAGTTCGCGCTGCACCTGCCCGGCCAGCACCATCCGGACCTCGTCCGCCACTTCGGGCGTGGTCACCCGCAGCCCGCCCGCGAAGGGGGCCCGCAGGCCGATCCGGCGCAGGTGCGCGTCGATCTGCGGGCCGCCGCCGTGCACCACCACGGGCCGCAGCCCGGCGTAGCGCAGCAGCACCGCGGAACGGGCGAAGGACTCCTTCAACTCCCGGTCCACCATGGCGTTCCCGCCGAACTTCAGCACCACCGTCGCGCCCCGGTGGGCCCGCAGACCCGCCAGGCAGGACAGCAGGTCCGGCCCCCGGTCCGAGGTTCGCGCGCCCAGTTCGGCCACCACGTGTCTCCCGCCCTCGCCCCGCCACCCCGATTAGTTAGGCAAGGGTTACCTTACATGCCCTCCGGCCCGCCGCCCAGTGCACGTCGAACCGGGTCGCCCCACCACCGAGAGAGCGCTCTCACAAGCCCCGGGCGGCCGATCCGGCATCAGCCGCCAAGAACTGAAGGCGAGTTGCGGCCAAAGGTCCGAAAAATCAGCCGTTCTTTGACATTGCCATGCCGATATCGGGTCCGTACCATTCAGATCCACCGGCGGAGGCGCCCCGCCGAAGAGAGCGCTCTCAAGCAAAGGATTCCTCCATGGCTGCTGCCCCACGCACGCGCCGTTGGCCCCTCGGCGGATTCGTGCTCCTGCTCGCCACCGCCCTGATGACCGCCGCCCCGTTCGGCTCCACCTCCACCGCGGGCACCGCCGCCACCCCGCTCGCCGCCGCACCGGTGGCCGCCGGCACCTGGAACGACGACTTCGACGGACCGGCCGGCTCCGCCGTCGACCCCGCCAAGTGGACGATGGAGACCGGCGGTTCGGGCAACGGCAACCACGAGCTGCAGTACTACACGGCGGGCGCCGCGAACGCCGCGCTGGACGGCCAGGGCCACCTGGTGATCACCGCCAAGCGCAGCACCGACCCCGGCCTGTCCTGCTGGTACGGCACCTGCCAGTACACCTCGGCCCGGCTGAACACCTCCCGCACCTTCAGCCAGGCGTACGGGCACTTCGAGTCCCGGATCAAGATCCCGCGCGGGCAGGGCATCTGGCCCGCGTTCTGGATGCTCGGCAACGACCTCGGCACCGTCGGCTGGCCCACCAGCGGCGAGCTCGACATCATGGAGAACATCGGCCGCGAGCCCGGCACCGTGCACGGCACCATCCACGGCCCCGGCTACTCCGGCGCGGCCGGCATCGGCGCCCCGTACAGCCTGCCCGCCGGGCAGTCCTTCGCCGACGCCTTCCACACCTTCGCGGTCGACTGGAGCCCCACCGCCATCACCTGGTCCGTGGACGGCACCGCCTACCAGACCCGCACCCCCGCCGACCTGGGCGGCAACCGCTGGGTGTTCGACCACCCGTTCTTCGTGATCCTCAACCTCGCGGTCGGCGGCGACTGGCCCGGCAGCCCCGACGGCTCCTCGACCTACCCGCAGACCATGACCGTCGACTACGTCCACACCACCACCTGGGGCGGCAGCACCGGCGGCAGCTACACCGGGCGGATCACCGGCCCCGGCGGCATGTGCGTGGACGTGGCGGGCGGCTCCAGCGCCGACAGCACCCCGATCCAGCTGCACAACTGCACCGGCAGCGCCGCCCAGCAGTGGACGGTGGGCACCGACGGCACCGTCCGCGCCCTCGGCAAGTGCCTGGACGTCGCCGCCGCCTCGCACGACGACGGCGCCGCCATCCAGCTCTACACCTGCAACGGCACCAGCGCCCAGCAGTGGGTCCACCGCTCCGGCAACGACCTGCAGAACCCCGGCTCCGGCAAGTGCCTGGACTCCCCCAACGGCTCCGCCGCCGACGGCACCCACCTGCAGCTGTGGACCTGCAACGGCACCGGCGCGCAGAAGTGGACGTTCGGCTGACGCGACGTCGGCACTGACACCCCGTCACCGCCGACACCGCACCCCGCGACCACGGGCCGCCCCCACCGGCCCCTCCCCCGGCGCGGCCGGCCCGTCCCTCGCACCACCGCCGGCCGGCCGCGCCCCCGGCCCGCCGACCCGCGGCCCGTACTCGCGGGCCTGTGCTCGCGGGCCCGCCCCCCCGCCCCCGCAGGCCCGCACCCGCACGGCCTCCCCCACCCGAGAGGACTCCCCCACACCATGACGCCCCGTCACGCGGCGAAGGTCTCCCGCCGCACCCTGCTGACCGCCGCCGCGCTCGCCCTGCCGGCCGGCTACCTGGCGCTCGGCGGCCAGGCCCAGGCGCAGACGCCCGCGACCCTGCCGCTCGACCTGGCCAACACCACCGGCAGCAACACCGTCTACGCGTACGTGGTCGGCCGCGACCCGGCGACCGGCGGCGGCTGGGCCTTCCTGCAGTCCGACGGCGCCAGCCTGTACCACCCGCCGAACCCGGCCAACGACCAGACGCCGCTGGGCGTGGACTGCGCGATCGCGCTGAACCCCTCCGGGGCGGCGCCGCGCCGGGTGACCCTGCCGCACCTGGACAGCGGCCGGATCTACTTCTCGGTCGGCGCAAAGCTCACCTTCCTGATGAACCGCGGCGGCGGCCTGGCCCTGCCCTCGGTGGTCAACCCGTCCGACCCGAACATCGACGTCCGGCACGACTTCTGCGAATTCACCTTCAACAACGACCAGTTGTTCGGCAACATCACCTTCGTCGACATGGTCTGCCTGCCGATCGCCTTCCAGCTTGAGGTCTCCGGCGGCGCCACCCAGACGGTGCGCGGCCTGCCCTCCGACGGCCTGGCCCGGGTCGCCGCCGCGCTGCGCGCCCAGTCCGCCGCCGACGGCTCGGACTGGAGCAGGCTGGTGGTCAACCGCTCTGGCGCCGACCTGCGGGTGCTCGCCCCCAACCTGGCGATCCGCGGCAACAGCGCCCTGTTCAGCGGCTACTTCGAGCCCTACGTCGACCAGGTGTGGAGCAAGTACGCCGGCACCGACCTGCGGATCGACACCCAGTACACCTGGGGCGCGTTCACCGGCCGGGTCAGCGGCAACACGCTCACCTTCCCCGGCGCCGGGTCCTTCGCCAAGCCGTCCACGCTGGCGATCTTCTCCTGCAGCGACGCGCCGTTCACCACCGGCAACGACCTGATGGGCAACCTGAGCGCCCGGCTGGCCGCCGCGTTCAACCGCACCACGCTGCTCAGCGACCCGAACCAGCCCACCGGCGAGAACCCGGCCGCGTTCTACACCCAGGCCCGCACCAACCACTACGCCCGGATCCTGCACTCCACCACGCCCGACGGCCTCGGCTACGCCTTCCCGTACGACGACGTCCACCCGGCGGGCGTCGACTTCGAGGGCAAGGTGCAGTCCGGCGCGCCGACCCGCTGGGTGATCACCGTCGGCGGCCTGGCGGGCAGCGGCGGCGGGGGCACCAGCAGCAGCCCGACGCCCGGCGGCGGGGGCGGCAGCGCGTTCGCCACCGTGCAGGCCGAGTCGTACGCCGCCCAGTCCGGCGCGCAGACCGAGGCGTGCTCCGACACCGGCGGCGGCACGGACGTCGGCTGGCTGGCCAACGGCGACTGGCTGCGCTACTCGCTGGACTTCGGCTCCACCGGCGCGACCCGGATCGACGCCCGGGTGGCCTCCGGCGCGGCCGCCGGGGTCAGCGGCCTGGTCCAGGTCCGGCTGGGCAGCCCCACCGCCACCCCGGTCGGCAGCTTCGCCGTCGGCAACACCGGCGGCTGGCAGACCTGGAAGACCGTCCCGGCCGACCTGAGCCGGATCACCGGCGCCCAGACCGTGTACCTGACCTTCAGCAGCGGCCAGCCCGCCGACTTCGTCAACCTCAACTGGTTCACGTTCTCCTGACGGACCGTCAGGCTGCGCGCGGGGGCGCCCCGGAGACCATCCGGGGCGCCCCCGCCCGGTTCACCGGGCGCCGTGCCGCAGGGTCCGGCGCACGAGCCGCGAGACGGCCCACCACGCCGCCCACCGCACGGCCCGCCGGAGGACCACCCAGAGCGGGAACATCTCAGGAGGCCGTCGCGTCGGCGCGTTCGACCTGGCTGAGCGGGGCGGCCAGCGACTCCAGGCTTCGGCGTTCGGCGCGCACGCCGAGGAACGCCTCGACCAGCCCGGCGGCCGTCATCAGGGCCGCGCCGATGCAGAACGCCAGCGTGGCGTCGCCGACCTCGCCGCTGCTCACCAGGCCGTTGAACAGCAGCGGCCCGGAGATGCCGCCCGCCGCGGTGCCGACCGCGTAGAAGAAGGCGATGCACAGGGCGCGGGTCTCCAGCGGGAAGATCTCGCTGACGGTCAGGTACGCGGCGCTCGCCCCCGCCGAGGCGAAGAACAGCACGGCCGTCCAGCAGGCCGTCATCCCGACGGCGCTCAGCGAACCGTTCTGGAACAGCCAGGCGGTGCCGAACAGCAGCACGCCGGAGCCGATGTAGCTGCCCGCGATCATCGGCTTGCGGCCGACCGAGTCGAAGAAGTGGCCGAGCAGCACCGGGCCGAGGAAGTTGCCGACCGCGATCACCGCGAAGTAGTAGCCGGTGTTGCCCGCCGGGACGTCGAAGAACTGGGTGAGGATCACCGCGTACCCGAAGGTGATCGAGTTGTAGAGGAAGGACTGCCCGATGAACAGCGACAGACCCAGGATCGTCCGGCGCGGATAGGTGGAGACCAGGGTGCGGGCGATGGTGACGAAACCGATCGGGCCGCGCTCGCGGATCCGGATCGGCGGCTCGTCCACCGGCGGCAGCGGCTCGCCGGTCTCCCGCTCGACGATCGCCTCGGCGTCCCGGACGATCTCCTCCGCCTCCTCGCCCTTGCCGTGCGTGAACAGCCAGCGCGGGCTCTCCGGGACGTGCCGGCGCACCAGCAGGATGACCAGGCCGAGCACCACGCCGATGCCGAAGGCCAGCCGCCAGCCGACGTCGGTGGCGAACAGCGAGGTGTTCAGCAGCGCGATCGAGGCGAACGCGCCGAGCGCCGCGCCGATCCAGAAACTGCCGTTGACGATCAGGTCGACCCGGCCGCGCACCCGGGCCGGGATCAGCTCGTCGATCGCCGAGTTGATGGCCGCGTACTCGCCGCCGATGCCGAAGCCGGTGAAGAAGCGGCAGACGAAGAAGAACCAGGGCGTCCAGGACAGTGCGGTGACGCCGGTCGCCAGCAGGTAGACGGCCAGGGTCAGCATGAACAGCTTCTTGCGGCCCAGCCGGTCGGTCAGCCAGCCGAAGAACAGCGCGCCGCAGCAGGCGCCCGCCACGTAGATCGCGGCGGCGACGGTGGTGACCTGGGCGGTGCTGATCGCGATGCCGCTACCGGGCTCGGCGAGCCGGGCGGCCAGGTTGCCGACGATGGTGACTTCCAGGCCGTCCAGGATCCAGACGGTGCCCAGGCCGATCAGGATCCGCCAGTGCCAGGGCGACCACGGCAGCCGGTCCAGTCTGGCCGGGACGTCGGTCTCGATGACGCCCGGGTCGCCCCCGGCGCCGACGGTGCGGTGTTGCGGTGCGGACATCTCGACCTCCGTCGTCCGGTCGTGCGCCCGGAACGTCCGGGCGCCGCGCACGCGTCTGCCCGCTGCGGCCGCCCGCACACCCGCGCCGGTCCGTCGGACCGCGCCGACCACGGGTACCGGTCGCGGCCCCGGCGGCGTGCGCGGACTCCCGGCCGGCCGGGACCGCGCGGACCCGCCCCCCTGGGCACGCGCTCCCCCGGACCGACCGGGCGCCCCGTGCCGGTACCGGTCCCCCGTCCGGCCGTCGCTCAGCCCTCCGGGTGCGGGCGGGCCTCCAGGCGGCCGGCCAGGACGCGGGTCTCGAAGCGCGGTTGGGCGGCGGTGGCCGGGCCGCGGGCCGGGCGGCCGTCGGAGAGCCGGAAGCGGGAGTGGTGCAGGGGGCACTCCAGGCAGCCGGCGACGACCTCGCCGCCGGACAGCGAGGCCGCCATGTGGGTGCAGCGGTCGGCGAGGACGGTCCAGCCGTCGTCGTGGGTGCGGACCACGACCACGGGGACGTCCCCGAGCAGGCGGCGGACGGGGGCGCCGAGGGGGATGTCGGCGGTCGCCCCGAGCGGTTGCCAGTCGGACGGGGCGAGCCGGGGTTCGGCCTCGGCGTGCGCGGCGCCGGCCGCCTGGTGGTAGGCCAGGTGGCCGCCGAGCGCGGCGACCAGGCCGACGGTGCCGGTGCCGGCCAGGCCGAGCAGTCGGCCGCGGGCGCGGTGGCCGTGGCAGCGGGCCCGCAGCGAGCAGGCGTGCAGCAGGGCGGCGGTGACGGCCCCGGCGGCGTGCACCAGTCCGGTGCGGCGGTGGGTGGGCGGCAGCCGGGACCAGTCGACCCAGCCGGCCAGCAGCACCGGTGGCAGGACGGCGAGTCCGGCGGCGGTGAGGCGGCGCACGGCGCGCTCGTCGCCCCCGGTCAGTTCCAGCAGGCTCGCGGCCGTCCAGCAGCCGATCGGGGCCTGCGCGAGCGCCGGGTGCAGCGGGTGTCCGAGCCACACCCCGTGCAGCACGTCCCGGGCCGGGCCGAGCGGCAGCCGCTGCACGAGGGCGGCGATCCGCTCCGCCACCGGGTCCAGGAACGTCCAGCTCGCCGGGGTGTCCAGCCGGTCGGCGGCAGCGTGGTAGGTGTCCATGCCCTCGCGGCTGTCCGTCCCCGCTGCGGGCAAACACCGGGCGGCCCGGGGCCGGGCGGGCGGTTCAGGTGGCGAGCCGGGGCAGGTAGTGCTCCAGGTAGGGCGGGACGCGCAGCGCGGGGAGTTCGGCGAGCGGGACCATCCGGACGGCCGTCCCCTCGTCGCCGAGGCGCAGTTCGGCGTCGGGGCCGTTCCACTGGGCGTGCAGGACGCGGGTGGTGGGGTGGACCAGGGGGTGGTGCGGGCCGGGGAGGGGGCGGATCCGGGTGATGGTGATGCCGGCCTCCTCGCGGGTCTCGCGGGCGGCGGTCTCCTCGGGGGTCTCGTCGGCTTCCCGCAGGCCGCCGATCGGGGTCCAGTGGCCGGGCCAGGCGATGCCGGGGACGTCGTCGCGCCGGTGCATCAGCAGTCGGCCGTCGCGGTCGGTGACCAGGACCAGGACGCCTTCGAACTCGCCTTCGGGGCAGGGCTGTTCGAGGTAGAGCGCGCGTCCGGAGCGGTGCGCGCGGAGGACCTGCAGGAGCCACCGGTAGCGGTCCGGGTCCATCCGGGCGCGCCAGTCGTGGGCGGTGGCGAAGCGCCACTCGGTGTGCTCGGCCGGGTCCAGCCGGATCCTGGCCTGCTGCTCGGCGGTGAGGACGCCGCCGTCGAAGACGTAGCCGCAGAACGGGACGGGGTGCCCGGTGCCGGCCCGTTCGTGCAGGACGGCGACCAGGCGGCGCCGGGAGAGCACGTCCGGGTTCTCGGCGGCGAGGTCGAGCCCGAGTTCCTCGCCGGTCTCGCGCAGCGCGGCGGCGAACGGCGTCTCGCCGGGGTCGACGTTGCCGCCGGGGATGTCCCAGACGTCCGGGTCGGCGGCGGAGCGCATCCCCAGCACCCGCCCCTGCGGGTCGGTGAGCAGCAGGCAGCTGTACGCGCCGGGGCGGTCGACGGTGGTGAGGTGCCCGCCGACCGGCCGCCAACCGGGCCGCGCCAGGCGGGCGGTGAGCCATTCGACCACCGCCCGCTGTCCCTCGCCGGTGGGCGGCAGCCGCCCGGGCTCGGCCCACCGGTGCGCGTCGTGCTCCGGCGACGGGCGCACCGCGGTGCCGTCCGGGACGACCGCGGTGAAGACGAACTGCCGGGTCCGCCGGCCGTGCCGGTCGGTGCCGTCCAGGTGCCGCAGGTACTCCAGCGGCAGGCCCTCGATCCCGGTCCGCCCGGCCAACTCCCGGACCGCGCCCGCCGGTACGCCCTCCCCGTCCGCGACGTCCCCGCCCGGGTACTCCCACTGCTCGGACGGCGACCGCCGCTCGGACGGCGACCGCTGAGCGGGCGGCGCGGCGGGCGCGGCCCGGCGGAGCAGCAGGATCCGGCCGGAGCCGTCGCGGACCAGCACGCCGACGCCGATCCGCCCGACGCCCTCGCGCCGGGCCAGGTCGGTCAGCACCGTGAAGTCGATCACCGGTCGGTCTCCTCCTCGTTCTCCCGCGTCCCCGGTCGCCCGGACCCGGCCGGTCGGATCCCGCCGACCGAATCCTGCCGACCGGACACCTCAAGTCGGCCACGGAGGAGTGGAGTTGGCGTACCGTCCGGAGCGGGTGCGGGTCAGTGGGGCCAGCTCGATCATGGGGCCGTCCGCGCACCGGCTTCAACCGGCCGCCACCGGTCGCCTGCCGCCCCGGACCCGGGTTTCCCGCCTCCGGGCCAGGGCACCCGCCGCCCGGGAGCGCCACCCGACCCGCCCTCGAATTCACCCGTTCGACTGAACCCGCGGACGCCCCGGACCCGCGGCCGCCCCCGGACGCCCGGCCGCCCGGACCCGCCCCCGGACGCGCAGGCGCGCGCAGCCCCGCTGAACGGTGCGGGGCGGCGCGAGGGTGCGGCGGGCGCGGGTCAGGCGGGGGTGATCCGTCCGCGCCAGCCGCCGTTCTCGACTCCGCGTTCCTCGATGAAGGACTTGAAGCGGTCGAGGTCGCCGCGGACCCGGCGGTCGATCATGCCCAGGGTGTCGGCGGCGCGTTCGGCCATGCCCTGCGGGTCGTAGTCCATCGCCAGCCGGACCTCGCAGCGCGAGTCGTCCAGCCGGGCGAAGCTGACCACGCCCATCTGCTGGACGTCGCCGCCGACCGTCCGCCAGGCGATCTTCTGGTCGGGCAGCTGGTCGACGATCTCGGTGTCGAACTCCCGGGTCACGCCGGCGATCTTGGTGCGCCAGTGGTTGTGGCGCTCGTCGATCTGGACGACCTGCTCGACGCCGTCCATGAAGCGGGGGAAGTCCTCGAACTGCGTCCACTGGTCGTACGCGGTGTGCAGGGGGACGTCCACCTCGATGGTCTCCTGGACCATGCTCATGCGTTCTCCTCCGTTTCGTTCAGTGGCTGTTTCGTTCAGCGGCTGTCTCGTCAGCGGCTGTCTCGTCAGCGGCTGCGGGCGGTGGCCGGGCAGGTCACCATCGGTACCAGCGGGAACGGCTGCCACCGGTCCCGGCACCCCGGGCGAAGAAGCCGATCAGCCAGATGATCAGCACGGCGAGCGCGATCCACCACAGCACCTTCACGGCGAATCCCGCACCGAACAGGATGATGATCAGCAGGAGCACCAACAGCATCGCGAGCACGGTGGTCACCTCCTCGGTCCACGGGCGGCCGTCGAGTGGGGACGGACGGCGGCCGCCGACCCGCTGTGGGTCTGCCGGGCGTCTGACCGGTTCGTCCCGTCTCAAACGTTTTCGTCCGGGTCCGGGGCGAGGACCTCGACGGCGATCAGGCAGGTGTCGTCGTCGGTGTCGGCGGTGCTGGTGGCCAGCGCGCGGTCGAGCAGGGCGTCCAGGTCGGCGGCGGGTTCGGCGAGGGTGCGGACGAGCTGTTCGAGCGGCTCCTCGACGGACCGGTCGCGCCGTTCGATCAGGCCGTCGGTGTAGAGCAGCAGGACGTCGCCGGGGCGCATGGCGAGGTGGTGCTCCTGGTAGTCGGGGTCCTCGGCGGCGCCGAGCAGGATGCCGTGCGGCATCGGGAGCGGGCGGGCGGTGCCGTCGCGCAGCAGGACGGGCGGGAGGTGGCCGGCCCGGGCCCAGTGCAGGGTGCGGGTGTCGGGGTGGTAGCGGGCGCAGACGACGGTGGCGGTGGCGGCGCCGGTGAGCTCGGCGGTGGCCTGGTTGAGCCAGCCGAGCAGGCGGCCGGGCCCGGCGCCGGTGTGGGCGAGGCCGCGCAGCGCGTGCCGCAGGGCGACCATGCCGGTGGCGGCCTCGACGCCGTGCCCGGCCATGTCGCCGACCACCAGCAGCGCGGTGCGGTCGGGCAGCAGGGTGGTGTCGTACCAGTCGCCGCCGACCCGGTCGCGCTGCGAGGAGGGCCGGTAGCGGACGGCGGCGCGCAGTCCGGCGCTCTCCAGCGGGGGCGGGGCGGGCGGCAGGATGGCCTGTTGCAGGCGCAGCGCGAGCAGGTGGCGTTCGGCGGCCTCCTGCCGGGTGGAGGCGAGGCTCTCGGTGGTGGCGGCGAGCGCGGTCTCGGTCCAGTGCTGGGCGGAGACGTCCTGGAAGGCACCCTGCACGGCGGCGGTGCGCCCGCTCGGGTCGGGGACGGGTTCGGCGACCATCCGGACGTAGTGGGTGTAGCTGCTGAGGTGCCGCATCCGGAACACCGTGGAGTCGGAACGCCCGTTCTGCACGGCCGAGTTGACGACCCGACGGACGTTCTGCTCGTCGTCGGGGTGGACGTGCGCGGGCAGCGCGGCGAGCGGGACGGGGGCGGTGCCGGGGGGCAGGCCGAGCAGGTCGGCGGTGCGCGGCGTCCAGTGGATCTCGCCGGTGCGCAGGTCCTCCTCGAACCCGGCGAGGTGGCTGAGGCGCTGGGCGGTGCGCAGCAGCCGGTCGGTGCGGTCGTCGGCACCGCTGGGCCGCCAGCTGACCAGCAGGTGGCCGGGCGGGGCGGCGAGGCGGGCGGCGGCGAACTCCAGCAGGACGGGGGTGGGGGTCTGGCCGGCGAGGAAGGTCAGGGCGAGGCTGTCGGCGTGTTGCGGGCGGCCGGTGGCGTGCACCCGCAGCAGCAGGTCGAGCAGGCCGTCGGCGCAGGCGCGCGGGTAGGTGGCGGAGAGGGTGCGGCCCTCGACCCGGTGCGGGGGGCGGTCGGCGAGGTCGGTGAAGGCGGCGTTGACCCGGACGATCCGGAAGTCGACGGGTGTGCCGGTGGCGGGTTCGGGGGCGAGCAGCAGGGCGGGGGCGAGGGCGGCGTCGAGGGCGGCGGTGTCGGGGCCCGCCGTGGTGCCGGCGGGGGCGGGGTCGGGGCGGTCGGTGAGGGCGAGGGCGCTGACCTCGGCGGCGACCCGCAGGCGGCGGCGTTCGGCGGGGGTGGGTTCGGGCGGGCGCTGCGGCCAGGCGAGTTCGAGGACGGCGGCGGGGCCGTCGGCGCGGTGCAGCGGGACGGCCAGGCGGTAGGGGGCGCGGTCGGCGCCGAGGGTGGCGCTGACCGGGCCGGTGGGGCCGAGCGCGGCGCCGGCGGCCAGGGCCTGCTGGGCGGGGGTGGGCAGGCCGGGCGGGACGTGCCGCCAGGCGGTGCGCTCGGTCTCGGTGAAGCCGGGTGCGGCGGCGGGGTGCAGGGCGCCGCCGGGCTGGACGGTCCACAGCACGGCGGCGGTGGCCCCGAGCATGTCGGCGATCTGGGTGAGGGTGGCCTCGACGACGGGCGGCGGCCGGCCGGGCGGTGCGGTGGGCGGGGCGGGCGGGGCCGGGCCGGGCCCGGTGGTGCTGCCGGTGGTGGCGGCGGGCAGCGTGGTGAGGATGTCGGCGGCGAGTTCCTGCGGGCCGAGGTGGGCGCGTTCGGCGAGCGCGAGCAGCTGGGCCCCGGCCTCGGCGGGTCCGCAGCCCAGGCGTTCGGCCAGGACGCCGGTGGCCAGCGCGGTGAGCGGGCGGGCGGCGAGCGCGGTGCGCAGTTCCTCGGTCTCGGCCTGGGCGCCGCGCAGCCGCAGCGCCAGCAGCTGGCGCACGCTCGGGTGCGGTCCGGGCCCGCCGGGGTCTGCTCCGCCGGGTCCGCCGGTCGGGTGTGGTCCGGGCCCGCCGGGATCCGCTCCGCCGGGTCCGCCGGGTCCGGCTCGGTTCTCCGGCGGCTTCCTGGGATCGTTCATGCCGTCAACCCTCCACCCAGCGCTGCACGGTGGCGATCAGCTGGTCGGCGTCGACGGGTTTGGTGAGGTGGTCGTCGGCCCCGGCCGCGAGACTGCGGGCCCGGTCGTCGGGCATAGCCTTGGCGGTGACGGCGACGATCGGGACGGTGGCGTGGTCGGTGCTCTCCCGGATGGCGGTGGTCGCGGCGTAGCCGTCGAGTTCCGGCATCATCAGGTCCATCAGGACCAGGTCGGTCTCCGGGTGGGCGCGCAGCAGGGCCAGTCCGGTGCGGCCGTTGGCGGCGTGCAGGGCGGTGGCGCCCTCCAGTTCGAGCGCGGTGCTGAGCGCGTAGACGTTGCGCGGGTCGTCGTCGATGACCAGCACGGTGCGTCCGGTGAGCCGGCCGACGGGCGCCGGGGCGGCCTCCCGGCCGCTCCCCGAACCGGCCCCCGGCTCGGGCCGCTCACCGGGCCGCTCACCGGGCCGCTCGTCGGTCGTGAACCGGGCGATGCGTTCGCGCAGTTCGTCCAGGCCGGTGGTGACCTCCAGCCGGTCGGCGGTCGGGACGGGCCGCCCGGCGCCGCCGGTGTGGCCGAGGACGGGGACGGGGTCGGCGCGCCGGTCGAGGGCGGCGAGCAGGGTGCGGGCGCCGTCCTCGGGCAGGCCGAGGTCGAGCACGACCAGGTCGTGGGGGGCGCGGTCGAGGGCGTCGACAGCGCTGTCGGGGCCGCCCGCGCTGTCGACGGTGGTGGCCGGGTCGCGGCCGGTGACGCCGCTGCGGGTGAGCAGGGTGAGCAGGCCGGGCGGGTCGGGTTCGACCACCAGGATGCGGCGCTCCCCGCCCCTGGGCGCGGCGGCGGTGTCCTCCCCGGTGTCCGTCTCCGCTCCGGTCCCGAGGTGCGCGGCGGGCAGCAGCAGGGTGAAGCGGCTGCCTTCGCCGGGGATCGATTCGGCGCTGACGGCGCCGCCGAGCAGCCGGGCGAGTTCGCGGCTGATGGACAGGCCGAGGCCGGTGCCGCCGTACTTGCGGCTGGTGGTGCCGTCGGCCTGCTGGAAGGCGCCGAAGATGGATTCCAGGTGGTCGGCGCCGATGCCGATCCCGGAGTCCTGGACCCGGAACGCGACGGCCGCCAGGTCGCGCCGCTCGGTGGGCAGTTCGCCGGGCCGGGCGGGTTCGACGGCGAGTTCGACGAAGCCCCGGTCGGTGAACTTGACCGCGTTGGACAGCAGGTTGCGCAGGATCTGGCGCAGCCGGGCCTGGTCGGTGTAGAGGTGCTCGGGCGCACCGGGCCCGGTGGTGATCCGGAAGTCGAGTCCCTTCTCGGCGGCCAGCGGGCGGAAGGTGGTGTCCACGTAGTCGAGCAGTTCGCGCAGCTCGAACGGTTCGACGGTGACGTCGAGCTTGCCCGCCTCGACCTTCGACAGGTCGAGGATGTCGTTGATCAGCTGGAGCAGGTCGGACCCGGCCGAGCGGATCACCTCGGCGTACTCGACCTGCTTGCCGCTCAGGTTGCCCTCGGTGTTCTGGGCGAGCAGCTGGGCCAGGATCAGCAGGCTGTTCAGCGGGGTGCGCAGTTCGTGGCTCATGTTGGCCAGGAACTCCGACTTGTACATCGAGGTGCGGGTCAACTGCCGTGCGCGTTCCTCCAGTTCGCGGCGGGCCTGTTCGATCTGGAGGTTCTTGGCCTCGATGTCGCGGTTCTGCGCGGCCAGCAGTTCGGCCTTCTCGCCGAGTTCGGCGTTGGAGCGCCGCAGCTCCTCCTGGCCGTCGACCAACTGTTCGGAGCGGGCCCGCAGTTCGGAGGTGAGGCGGCGGGACTCGCGGAGCAGTTCGTCGGTCCTGGCGTTGGCCAGCAGGGTGGCCAGGGTGGTGCCGATGTCCTGGGCGAGGCGCTCCAGGAAGTCCCGGTGCAGGTCGGTGAAGTGGTGCAGGGTGGCGACCTCGACCACGCCGAGCAGCTTGTCCTCCATGGTGACCGGCTGGATCAGCAGTTCGCGGGGGGTGGCCGAGCCCAGTCCGGAGCCGATCTCGGCGTAGCCGGGCGGGAGTTCGCCGATCGCGATGGGGCGGCGGCTGCGCCCGACCTGCCCGATCAGCGACTCGCCGAGACCGAACCGGCGCGGGGTGTCGGCGTGGTGGTGGCCGTAGGCGGCGGCCCGGACCAGCACGGTGCCGTCGTCGGTGTCCTCGGCGAGGTAGCAGGTGCCGTACTGGGCGTCCAGCAGCGGGCACAGCTCGTCCATCAGCAGCTCGGCCACGGCGGCCGGTTCGCGCCGTCCCTGGATCAGCGCGGTGAGCCGGGCCAGGTGGGTCTTGAGCCAGTCCTGTTCGCGATTGGCCCGGGTGGTCTCGCGCAGCGACTCGACCATCACGTTGATGTTGTCCTTGAGGTCGGCGACCTCGCCGGAGGCGTCCACGGTGATCGAGCGGGTCAGGTCGCCCGCGGTGACCGCGCCGGTGACCTCGGCGATCGCCCGGACCTGCCGGGTCAGGTTCCCGGCCAGCTCGTTGACGTTCTCGGTGAGCCGCTTCCAGGTGCCGGAGACGCCCTCCACCTCGGCCTGCCCGCCGAGCCGCCCCTCGGTGCCGACCTCGCGGGCGACGCGGGTGACCTCGGCGGCGAACGAACTCAGCTGCTCGACCATGGTGTTGACGGTGTTCTTCAGCTCCAGGATCTCGCCCCGGGCGTCTACGTCGATCTTCCGGGTCAGGTCGCCCCGGGCCACCGCCGTGGTCACCTGCGCGATGTTGCGGACCTGCGAGGTCAGGTTGTGCGCCATGAAGTTGACGCTGTCGGTGAGGTCCTTCCAGGTGCCCGCGACGTTCGGCACCCGGGCCTGCCCGCCCAGCGTGCCGTCGGTGCCGACCTCGCGGGCGACCCGGGTCACCTCGGCCGCGAACGCCGACAGGGTGTCCACCATGGCGTTCAACGCCCCGGCCAGCGCGGCGACCTCGCCCTCCGACTCGATGGTGACGCGCTGCGACAGGTCGCCCCGGGCCACCGCGGTGGCGACCTGGGCGATCGAACGCACCTGGCCGGTCAGGTTGGACGCCATCACGTTGACGTTGTCGGTCAGGTCGCGCCACGTCCCCGAGACCCCCCGGACGTCCGCCTGCCCGCCCAGGATCCCCTCCGTCCCCACCTCGCGGGCCACCCGGGTCACCTCGCCCGCGAACGAACTCAACTGCTCGACCATCGTGTTGACGGTGCTCTTCAGCTCCAGGATCTCGCCGCGCGCCACCACGTCGGCCTTCCGGGTCAGGTCGCCCCGGGCCACCGCCGTGGCGACCTGGGCGATCGAACGCACCTGCGCGGTCAGGTTGCCCGCCATGAAGTTGACGCTGTCGGTCAGGTCGCGCCACGTCCCCGAGACCCCCCGGACGTCCGCCTGCCCGCCCAGGATCCCCTCCGTCCCCACCTCGCGGGCCACCCGGGTCACCTCGGCGGCGAACGAACTCAACTGCTCGACCATGGTGTTGACGGTGTCCTTGAGCTCCAGGATCTCGCCCCGGGCGTCTACGTCGATCTTCCGGGTCAGGTCGCCCCGGGCCACCGCCGTGGTCACCTGCGCGATGTTGCGGACCTGGGTGGTGAGGTTGCCCGCCATCGCGTTGACGCTGTCGGTCAGCTCCCGCCACGCGCCGTGCGCCTGCGGCACCTCCGCCTGCCCGCCGAGCACGCCCTCGGTGCCGACCTCCCGGGCCACCCGGGTCACCTCGGCGTTCAGCCGGGCCAGCCGCTCCGCCATGTCGTTGTACACGCCGGAGATCTCGCCCAGCACACCGGGCGCGTCGGGCAGCCGCAACGCGAGGTCGCCGTCCCGGACGGCGGTCAGGCCCGCCAGCAGCCGGCGCAGCGCCCGGCCGTCGGGCTCGGCGTCCGGGAGGGGCTCGGCCGCCCGGGCGTGCTCCCCGTCGAGCCCCCGGCTCCGGTCCGAACGGTCCGGGCGGTCCGGGGGCGGCAGCCGGTGCGGCCGTCCGGGGTCCGGTGTGCTCTCCACGCGACCACCACCTCGGCTCCGAGAGGACGGCCCGGCCCCGGCGGGCGGGGCCGCTGCCTGCTTCCACGCTTGCTTCCACTGTGGCACCTCCGGGGTCAGGCTTCCGCCGGAGGCCGGACCACCTCCAGCCACACCGTCTTGCCGCCGCCGACCAGCGGCTCGCTGCCCCAGGCGGTCGCCAGCCGGTCGACCACCCGCAGCCCGTGCCCGCCGGGCCGGGCGGGCACCCGGGGCGGGCGCAGCACCGGCGGCCGGTCGTCGGCGTCCCGCACGGCGACCCGCACCAGCGGCCCGTACCTGGTCAGTTCCAGCAGGTAGGGGCCGGCCGCGTGCTGACAGGCGTTGGTCACCAGCTCGCTGGTCATCAGCAGCACGTCCTCGGCCACGGCCCGGACGGCGGGGTCCGGACCGGGCAGCCAGCCCCAGGCCCGCAGCGCGAGCCGGGTGAACTCCCGCCCCCGGGCGACCGTCCCCGGCACGGCGGTCAGCGGCAGGCTGCGCCGGTCGGCCCCGGTTCGCGGCGGGTCGGCGGGGTGGGCGCGGGAGGCGGGCTGCTCGGTCATCACGGGGCCCCGATCGCGTCGTCCGTCCCGCCCGCGTCTCCCGCTCCCGCCCAGGTCCCGGCCCCGCCGGCTCCCGTCCCGCCGACCCCGGTCCCGGGCCCGTCGGCCCCGTCGGCGCCGGCCCCCGGCAGCGGCGCGGCGAGCGCGTCCGCCACGGTGGAGCGGACGTCCAGCACCTCGTCCGCGCCGGTGATCTCCAGCATCCGGGCGACCACCGGTCCGGGCGCGGCCAGCAGCAGCGGGAGGCCGGCCCGGAGGGCGGCGGCGTGGGCGCGCAGCAGCAGGTTGAGGCCGGTGGAGTCGCAGAACCCCAGGCCGCCGCAGTCCACCACCAGCCGTCCGGGCGGGTCGGCGACGGCCCGTTCCAGCGCTTCGCGCAGCGGGCCGACGCTGTCGTGGTCGAGTTCGCCCTCGGGCCGTACCACCAGCGCCCCGCCGGGGCTGTCCAGTGCGACGGTGAGCGGGGCGCCGGGATCCGCGCCCGGTAGTGCGTCCACGACTCGAACACCTCCTGCCGTACGGTGCCGGGGCCTTCCGTCCGGGACCTTGCACCCGGGGCCTTTCACCCTGGGGCCGCCGTCGGGTCCCGGCCACCCGGCCGGTGTCGCGGCTACCCGACCGGCCCGCAACTCAATCGGCGGCCCCGGCCCGGCCCGGCCCGTCGGCCGTCCCGTCGCCCTCCCCCTCGGCCTTGCCGGCGGTCGTGCCCTCGATGTGCTCGCGCAGTCCGGTGAGGGTGGCGGCGAGGATCCGGGAGACGTGCATCTGGGAGACGCCGATCTCGGCGGCGATCTCGCTCTGGGTGAGTCCGCCCCAGAACCGCAGCAGCAGGACGGTGCGCTCGCGTTCGGGCAGCCGGTTGAGGAACGGCTTGGCCATCACCCGGAGTTCGGCGACCTCCAGTTCGGGGTCGCAGCTGCCGAGCCGGTTGACCAGGGCGCTGCCGGGGTCGTCGGGGCCGTCCTCGCGCAGCGAGTCGAGCGAGTCGCAGCGGCACAGCCGCCCGGCCTCCAGCCCTTCGGCGGCCTCCTCCTCGGTGACGTCCAGCTCCTCGGCGAGTTCGGCGGTGTCGGGCAGCCGGCCGAGGGTCTGTTCGAGCCGGTCGGAGGCGTGCACGGCCGCCAGGTAGCGCTCCTGCACGCTGCGCGGGACGCGCAGCGGCCAGGAGGTGTCGCGGAAGAACCGCTTGATCTCGCCGGAGATGGTGGGGATCGCGTAGGTGACGAACTCGACGCCGCGGTCCGGGTCGAAGCCGTCGACGGCCTTGATCAGGCCGACGGTGCCGACCTGGACGATGTCGTCCAGGTCCTCGGGGCGGTGCCGGAACCGGGCGGCGACGAAGCGCACCAGCGGCATGTTCAGCTCGATCACGGTGCCCCGGACGTAGCTGTGGGCCGGGTCCTCGGGCGGCAGCCCGGCCAGCCGGTGGAACAGCGCGTCGCTGAGCCGGCGCGCCTCGTACTTGCCCATGGCGCGCATCTCGCTCCGGGTGGGCCGGCGCAGCGGGTCGGCTTCGGCCGTCCCGCCCCCGGTCCGCCCGGCGGTGGCGCCGGTGGTGGTGGACGTGGTGGTCACGGGGAGTCATCTCCCGGGTGCGGTAGGGGCCTGCCCCGGCGGCCCGGGCGGTGCGGGCACGCCGCGCGCCGGACGGTGCGGACCGTCCGCGGCTCGGCGGGCCGCACGCGCGGTGGCGGCGGCGGGGCGGGCGAGAACCGTGGAACCCGGCTTCTTCAGGCGACGGCTCCCGACACGCGGCGCACGGCCGCGGACACTCGGTCCTGCGGCCCCGGCTCACGTGCCGTGACGTGTCACACGAGGTGACGTGGCGACCCCTGCGGGTCGGCCCCGCCGGGCGGTGCGCGCTCGACGTGGCGTTCTACTTGTACCCAGCCCGCCCGTTCCGAACCGGATTCCGCGGATCGACCCGATCGGCCCGGTTTGCCCGCCGGACGGCGGGTATGCGCGCCGGTGACCCACCCGGTGACGGAAGGAGTTCCACCATGCCCGCCGGATCGAGCCCCAAGCGGGAGCGCCAGTACGAGCACATCAAGGAGGGCGAGCTGAAGCGCGGCGCGAGCGAGAAGCGAGCCACCGAGATCGCCGCCCGCACCGTCAACAAGGAGCGCGCCCGGCACGGCGAGAGCCGGACGGCCAGCCGCAGCTCCACCCACGACGTCTCCTCCGGACACCGGGGCGGCAAGCGCTCGCACCAGGGGCCCGGGGGTCCGACGTACGACCAGCTGTACAACGAGGCGCGGCAGCGCGGCGTCAAGGGCCGTTCGAAGATGAACAAGAGCGAGCTCGCGCACGCCCTGGGGAGGTGATCCCGGTGCCCGCACCCGTCACACCCGCCGCGCCCGCGCCCACCGCACCCACGACGGCCGCCGCACCCGCCGCGACCATCCCGATGCCCGTCGACCCGGACGTCCGGCCGCCCGAACCGCCGGACGCGCCGCCCCGGCCGACCGACCCGCCCGACCCGCTGAGCCCCACCCCGCTGCCGCCGGACCCGGACCCGCCGATCGCCAGCGAGTCGCCGAGCCGGCCGAGCCGTTCGCGCAGCACCGGCAGCTGTTCGTCCTCGGCCTCCAGCAGGTAGATCACC
>NZ_JBSGET010000074.1:0-40514 GCF_053603035.1 Kitasatospora sp. NPDC004272
GTTTTTAGTTTTTTTGTGAGCTTTATATTATTCTATTCAGGAGCTAGAGGGCAGGGGCGCGCTGGGCCGGCCGGCGCGCGGGGCCGCGCCCCCCCCCCCGGCGCCCCCCCCCCGCCCGTCCGTTCCCGGCGGCCTTTCCGTTCTCGCCCGCCGGTCCGTTCCCGGTGGCCCGTCCGGGCCGCCGTCCGGTCCGGTCAGCCCGAGACGAAGGCGTCGAACAGGTTCTTCGCCTCGGGGCCCAGGGTGGGGCCGGCCTGCCAGCCGGACACCGGGTCGCCGATCGAGACGTTGGAGAACAGCACCGCCTTGCCGCCCTGCTTGGTCAGCCAGCCGCCGCCGGAGGAACCGCCGGTCATGGTGCAGCCCATGATGAGCATCGGCGGGCGCGAGGGGTTGTAGGTGAACGGGACCAGCGCGGTGCTGGAGTCGCAGTGCTCCAACTCCTCGCCGTCGAACGGCGAGTCGGCCGGGTAGCCGTACGCCTTCGGGGCGGTGATGTCCGCCTGCTTGAGGTTGAAGGCGATCGGGACGGAGCCGCCGACGGCCTCCTCCAGCGAACGGGTGTCGTCGAGCGGCGCGACCCGGACGATCGCGAAGTCGAACTGGCTGGCCTGGTTGCCGACGTGCAGGCCCTCCCGGGTCCACTGCGGCGGCACCACCATGTTCTGCGCCACCCAGCGGCCCAGCGGGGCGATGTCCTGCCAGTCCTCCGGCTGCTTGCCGTGGCTGGAGGCGCCGGAACGGTTGTAGCCGGGCAGGAACATCAGCTGCTTGTCGTAGTCGCTGCCCTTGCCCCCGTGCACGCAGTGCGCGGCCGTCCACACCAGGTTGCTCTTGCCGGGGTGCTGCGGGTCGGTGACCACGGTGCCCGAGCAGGAGTGGTCCTCGCCCTCGGCGTTCTTCAGGATGATCCGGCCGAGCAGGGCGGTGTCCGGGCTGTACGGGTGCGGCACGGCCTTGGCCGGGACGGACGGCGGGAGCACCACCTTCTGCAGCGACGGGGCCTGCTTCTCCGGCGTGACCGAGGTGCCGCCGCGCGGCGCGACGGGCTTCTCCTGGTCCCAGAAGTGCTTGATCGTCGCGAAGTCCTCCGGCTTGAAGCCGTTCTGGGAGGCCCACTTCTTCCAGTCGTCGGCACCCCAGTTCGGCACCTCGGCGAGGAACTTCTGCACGTCGGCGATGTCGACGGAGGGCTTCGAGGAGGTGGAGGACGGCTGGGCGGAGCTCGCCACCGGGCTCGGGTCGGCGCTCTTGCTGCAGGCCGCGGTGCTGACGGCGAGCACCGTCACCAGGGCGGCCGCGGCCGCGTTCCTGGTACGGCGGGCTATGCGGCGTTGGTCGGTCATGGGTGTTCCCCCGTGGTCGGTGTGCTGGACATCGGTGTACTGGACGTCGGTGTACTGGACGTCGGAGCGCCGGACGCCGGCGGGAGGCCGCCGCCCGGAGGAGCGGTCACTTCTGCGAGATGTAGGCGAGTGCCTCCCGGGCCACGTCCTCCAAGTAGGGGCCGTTCAGGGTGGTGTGCGCCGAGCTGCCGATCGAGGTGTTGCTGACCAGGCGCTGGCGGCCGTCCAGTCCGTCGGCGAACCAGCCGCCGCCCGAGGCGCCGGCCGTCATGGTGCAGCCGATCACCAGCATCGGCGGCCGCGCCGGGTCGAAGCTGCGCGAGCCCGGCCGGCCGGAGTCGCAGCGCTCCAGCTCCTGGCCGTCGAACGGCGCCACCGCCGGGTACCCCCAGGCCTGGATCGACAGCTGCTCGCGCGGGGCGTCGAACCACACCGGGACGGCGGTGCCGATCGCCTCCTCCAGCGAGCGGGTCTCGCCCGCCGGGCCGCGCACCTTGATCACCGCGAAGTCGTACTGGTTCGCGGCGTCCCCGCCCTTGGTGCCCTCGGTGGTCCACAGCGGCGAGGTGATCACCTTGTCGGCCCACCACTGCCCGAGCGGGGCGACCTCGGCCAGCGTCGCCTTGCGGTGGTCGCCGGCCGCGCCGGAGCTGTTGTAGGCGGGCACGAACACCAGGTTCCGGTACCAGTCGCCGCCCTTGCCCTCGTGCACGCAGTGCGCGGCCGTCCACACCAGGTTGCTCTTGCCGGGGTGCTGCGGGTCGGTGACCACGGTGGCCGAGCACTGGCCGGTGCCGCCGTTCGGTGCGGTCATGAACACCTTCCCGGACGCCGGGTAACTGGTGTACGGGCGCGGCACCGGCTGCGCGGCCACCGGCGGCGTCGCGGTGGGCGGGGGCGCGGTGGCGGACGGCACGGCGGAGGCGGTCGGTGCGGCGGACGCCACGGAGGCGGTCGGGCTCGCGGGGCTCGGGTCCATCCGGCTCGGGCTCGGGCTCGCCGACGCCGCGGCGGACGGGCTCGCGGCGGACGGGTCCTCCGGTGCCGGGGCGGGCTGCTGCGGCGGGGCCTGGTCCATCTTCTCGGCGCTCCACAGGCCCGGCACCACCGGGTTGCGGAAGCCGTGGTGCTGCGCCCAGCGGTCCCACTCGGAGAACCCCCAGCGCTTCAACTCGGCGAAGTCGCGCGGGCTCCCGTCGCCCCCGTCGCCGGTCGGGGTGCAGGCGGCCGCCCCGCCGACCAGCACGGCGACCGCGGACAGTACGGCCACCACCCTCCGTGCCCTCACCATCGCCCCCCGAGTGAAGAAAAGCGTTCCCCGGGCCAGTCTTTCATCCGGGCGCGGCACGGCGGCGGGGTGGGGCCCGGCTGTTGGCGACCGGTCATCGAACCGTGACGGTGACGGTCCGTCAGGGTGCCGCGTGCTCACACCTGGGAGTGAGTGATCGGTCGAAACTCACCGGAACGAGTGAGCCGATCTTGTGCCCGGCGGTACGGGATAGGTAACCCTTACTTGAAGCCCGATGGCAGCCACCGGCTCAAGGAGCGGATTTGACCAGCACCCTCACCGGCGTTCCCCCGACCGTCCGGCCGGCGGCCGGGCACCCCGACCCGGATCCGCTGCTCGACCCCGACCCGGCGGTGGCCGCCGAACACGCCGCGACCGAGAGCCTGTTGCGCTGCTGGGCCCGGGAGACCGCGGCCGAACGCCCGGGCGGCGACCTGCTGCGCATCCCGGTGCTCGGCGGCGCCGCGCAGCTGTCCGCGCCGGTGCGGCACTGGTCGGCCTGCGGCTGGCACCGCTTCGGCCCCGCCGCCGTCTCCACCGGCGGCGCCGGGCACCCGGTCGACGCGGTCACCGTCGCCGCCCTGGTGGCCGGCGCCACCGGCCGCCCCGAACCCGGCCAACTCGCCGACCTGACCGCCCGGGTGGCCGACTCGGTGGGCCGCACCGCGGAGATCCTCACCCACCGCCGGGCGATCTCCGCCGCGCCCGCGGACGCGTTCCTGCGCGCCGAGCAGTCCCTGCTGCTCGGCCACCCGCTGCACCCCACCCCGAAGAGCCGCGACGGCCTCGGCCCCGCCCAGTCCGCCGCGTACTCCCCGGAACTGCACGGCAGCTTCCGGCTGCACTGGTGGGCCGTGCACCGCTCGCTGCTGGCCGGGGACTCCGGCACCGGCACCCCCGTCGAGCGGCTCACCGCCGAGCTGCACGGCCGCCCGCTGCCCGCCGGGACGGCCGCCCTGCCGCTGCACCCCTGGCAGGCCCGGGAGCTGGCGCTGCGCCCGGCCGTCGCCGACCTGCTGGAGCGCGGCCTGCTCACCGACCTCGGCCAGCACGGCGAACCCTGGCACCCCACCAGCTCGGTGCGCACCGTCTGCCGCCCCGGCACCCCGTGGATGCTCAAGCTCTCGCTGGGCCTGCGGATCACCAACTCCCGCCGGGAGAACCTCCGCAAGGAACTGCACCGCGGCGCCGAGGTGCACCGGCTGCTGGAGGCCGGCCTGGCCGCGCGGTGGCAGGCCGCCCACCCCGGCTTCGACATCGTCCGCGACCCGGCCTGGATCGGCGTCGACCACCCCGCGCTGGCCGATCCCAACGGCCTGGACACCGTGCTGCGGCAGATGCCGTTCGGGCCCGCCGACCGGGCGCTGTGCGTGGCCGGGCTGGTCGCCGAGCAGCCCATCGGCGTCGGTCGGATCGGCTCGCAACTCTCGGACATCATCGGCGAGTTGGCCGCCCGTACCGGCCGCCCCGGACCGACCGTCGCCACCGAGTGGTTCCTGCGCTACCTGGACGCCGTGGTCCTGCCGGTCCTCTGGCTGGACGGCCAGGCCGGCATCGCGCTGGAGGCCCACCAGCAGAACAGCCTGGTCCTGCTGGACACCCTCGGCTGGCCGGCCGGCGGCCGCTACCGCGACAACCAGGGCTACTACTTCCGCGCCTCGCACGCCGACCGGCTGCACGCCCTGCTGCCCGGACTCGGCGCCCACAGCGACACCTTCGTGCCGGACGCGGTCGCCGACGAGCGCTTCGCCTACTACCTCGGCATCAACCACGTGCTCGGCCTGATCGGCGCCTTCGGCTCCCAGGGCCTCGCCGACGAGCAGCTGCTGCTGGCCGCGCTGCGCCGCTTCCTGGCCGGCCCCGCCGCCACCGCCACCGGCTCCGCGCTGCCCGCCCACCTGCTGGACGCGCCCACCCTGCGCTGCAAGGCCAACCTGCTCACCCGGCTGCACGGCCTGGACGAACTGGTCGGCCCGGTCGAGACCCAGTCGGTGTACGTCGAGATCGACAACCCGGTGGCCCGGGCGTGATCCCGGAGACCGGGACGATACCCACCCCGGCCGGTGAACTCGTCCTGCGCACCGTGCGGTCGGCCACCGACCTGGACCTGCTCACCGGCTGGATGAACGACCCGGACACCGACCGCTGGTGGGCCCTCGCGGGCCCGCCCGGCACCACCGCCGCCCACCTCGCCGCCCAACTCGACGGCGACGGCCGCAGCCGCCCCGTGCTGGCCCTGCTCGACGGCGCGCCCACCGGCTACTTCGAGCTGTACCGGGCCGACCTCGACCCGCTGGCCGCGCACTACCCCGCCCGCCCGCACGACCTGGGCCTGCACCTGCTGCTGGCCCCCGCCGCCCGCGGCCGGGGCCTGGCCGCCCCGCTGCTCGACGCGATCGCCGCCCGGCTGCTGGAGCGCGAACCCCGCTGCACCCGGGTGCTCGCCGAGCCCGACGTCCGCAACACGCCCTCCGTCCGGGCGTTCGCGCGCGCCGGGTTCACCCGCGTCGCCGACCTCGACCTGCCCGACAAACGCGCCGCCCTGATGATCCGCCGGCGCGCCGACACCCCCGCCGCTACCTAGGACGACATGACCTCCCACGACGACACGGCAGGCCAGCAGCCCGAGCCGTACGACCTGATCGGCGTCGGCATCGGCCCGTTCAACCTCTCGCTGGCCGCGCTCGCCGACCGGGCCGAGACCGTCGGCGCGCTGTTCCTCGACGCCAGGCCCGAGTTCCGCTGGCACCCCGGCATGCTCGTGGACGGCGCCCGGATGCAGGTCCCGTTCCTGGCCGACCTGGTCACCCTGGTCGACCCCACCAACCCCTGGTCGTTCCTCAACTACCTGCGCGAGCAGCAGCGGCTGTTCCCGTTCTACTTCAGCGAGCGCTTCCAGCTGCCCCGCCGCGAGTACGAGCACTACTGCCGGTGGGCCGCCGACCGGCTGCCGAACTGCCGCTTCGGCAGCCCCGTCACCGCCGTCCACTGGGACGCCGGGGAGCGGCTCTACCTGGTGCACGCGGCGGGCGCGGTGCACCGCGCCCGCAACCTGGTGCTCGGCACCGGAACCGAACCCGTCCGCCCCGAAGCCTTCGCCCCGCTGCGCCGCCACCCCGCCGTGCTGCACTCCGCCGACTACCTGACCCGGCGGCACGAGCTGGCCGCCGCCCGGGACGTCACCGTGGTCGGATCCGGCCAGTCCGGCGCCGAGGTCTTCCTCGACCTGCTGCGCCACCGGGCCGGGGACGGCACCCGGCTGCGCTGGCTCACCCGCACCCGGGCGATCGCCCCGATGGAGTACTCCAAGCTCGGCCTGGAGCAGTTCACCCCCGACTACACCCGCTACTTCCACGGCCTGCCCGCCGACGTCCGGGACGCCCTCGTCCCCGCCCAGTGGCAGCTGCACAAGGCCGCCAGCGCCGAGACCCTCGCCGAGATCCACGACCACCTGTACGAGCGCACCGTCGGCCGCCCGATCGACGCCGAACCGGTCGAGATCCTCCCCGGCACCGCCGTCACCGAAGCCGGCCGGGGCCCCCGCGGCGGCCTCGAACTGCACTGCCGGCACGGCGACTCCGGCCGCCGCCACCTGGTGCGCACCGAAGCCGTGGTGCTCGCCACCGGCTACCGGGCGGTGCGCCCCGCCGCCCTCGACCCGATCGCCGACCTGATCGACTGGGACGAGCAGGGCCGCTACCGGGTCGACCTCGACCACCGGGTCGCCACCCGGCCGGAACTCACCGGCGGTCTGTACGTCCAGAACGCCGAGCTGCACACTCACGGTGTCGGCACCCCGGACCTCGGGCTCGGCGCGCACCGCGCCGCCGTGATCCTCAACGCCGTCGCGGGCAAGGCCCTCCACCCGCTGCCCCACCGCACCGCCTGGACCACCTTCGAGCCGCCGACCGCCGCGGTGCTCCCGCGACCCCAGGAAGGAACCGAGCGTGCCGCAGCCAGCCGCTGACCCAGTCCTCCACCTGCCGCCCCAGCTCACCGCCGAGCACTGGCGGGCCGCCGGGCGCGAGATGCTCGCCAAACTGCTCGGCGAGTTCGCCTACGAGGAGCTGCTGCGGCCGCGGGCCGAGGGCGGCGGCCGCTACCTGCTGCGGCTCCCGGACGCCGACTACCGCTTCGCCGCCCGCCGCGGCGCGTACGGGAGCTGGCGGGTCGAGGCGGCGTCGATCGAGGGCGGCGACGACCCGCTGCGCTTCCTCCAGCAGGCCCGGCACGTGCTCGGGCTGAGCGGCGACACCACCGGCCACCTGGTCCGCGAGCTCACCGCCACCCTGATCGCCGACGCCCACCTGCGGGCCACCGCGCTGACCGCCGCCGAACTCGCCGACCTCGACCACGTCGCCCTGGAGGGCCGGCAGAGCGGCCACCCGTGGATCGTCGCCAACAAGGGCCGGCTCGGCTTCTCCGCCACCGACGCGGCCGGCTGGACCCCGGAGGCCCGGCTGCCGCGCCCCCTGCCCTGGCTCGCCGTGCACGAGAGCCTGGCCTCCTTCCGCGGCGACCCGGCCATCTACGAGACCGAGCTCGACCCCGCCTTCCGCAACCAACTCGGCGACCGTGCCCACGAGTTCCACCTGCTCCCGGTGCACCCCTGGCAGTGGGACGAGACCGTGGTCGGCCTGTTCGCGCCGTGGATCGCCGACGGCCGGATCGTCCCGCTGCCCACCGACGGCGACCTGCGGCTGCCCCAGCAGTCGATCCGCTCCTTCTTCAACCTCAGCCGCCCGGACCGCTGCACCGTCAAACTGCCGCTCGCCATCCTCAACACCCTGGTCTGGCGCGGCCTGCCCACCGAGCGCGCGCTCGCCGCGCCCGCCGTCACCGCCTGGATCCACCACCTGCGCGACACCGACCCGTACCTGCGCGACGAGTGCCGGGTCGTGCTGCTCGGCGAGATCGCCTCCGTCACCGTCGAGCACCCGCTGTACCGGGACCTGCCCGACGTTCCCTACCAGTACAAGGAACTGCTCGGCGCGATCTGGCGCGAACCGCTCGGCCGCTACCAGGAGCCCGGCGAACGGGCCCGCACCCTGGCCGCGCTGCTGCAGACCGGCTCGGACGGGCGGGCGCTGACCGCCGAACTCGTCACCCGCTCCGGGCTGGCCCCCCGGGAGTGGGTGCGCCGGCTGTTCGCCGCCATGCTGCCGCCGCTGCTGCACTTCCTGTACCGCTACGGCCTGGTGTTCTCTCCGCACGGCGAGAACGCCATCGTGCTCTTCGACCGCGACGACGTCCCGGTCCGGCTCGCCGTCAAGGACTTCGTCGACGACGTCAACCTCAGCGACCAGCCGCTCGCCGAACTCGCCGACCTGCCCGCCGAGATCGCCGGGGTGCTCAACCGGGAGGACCCCGACTACCTCTGCCAGTTCCTGCACTCCGGCCTGTTCATCGGCGTCTACCGCTACCTCGCCCCGCTACTGGAGGACCAACTCGGCCTGCCCGAGGACGAGTTCTGGGAGCTGCTGCGGGCCGAGATCCTGCGCTGCCAGCGCCGCTTCCCCGAACTCGCGGACCGCCACCGGCTGTTCGACCTGTTCGCGCCCCGGATCGACCGGCTCTGCCTGAACCGCAACCGGCTGCTGCTGGACGGCTACCGTGACCGGCCCGACCGCCCGCACGCCGCCGTGCACGGCCAGGTCGACAACCCGCTGCACGCCGCCGTGCGCCTTCCCGCCCAACCGGTCCGGGTTGTCAGTCCCGCCCCGTAGGCTGGGGGGCGTCATGACGAACGACACCACCGCACCCCTGCCCGGCGGCCCGGAGACGGCCGAGCCCCCCGCGCCGGTCCCCGCCTCCCGCATCCCCGAACTGCTGCACGCCGCCGTCGCCGCCGTCGGCGGCACGGAGCGGCCCGGGCAGGTCCGGATGGCCGAGGCCGTCGCCGCCGCCGTCGACGAGGGCGAGCACCTGCTCGTCCAGGCCGGCACCGGCACCGGCAAGTCCCTCGCCTACCTGGTGCCCGCCCTCGCCCACGGCGACCGGGTGGTCGTCGCCACCGCGACGCTCGCCCTGCAGCGCCAGCTCGTCGAGCGCGACCTGCCGCGCACCGTCGAGGCCCTGCACCCGGTGCTGCGCCGCCGGCCGCTCTTCGCCATGCTCAAGGGCCGCTCCAACTACCTGTGCCTGCACCGCGCCAACGAGGGCACCCCGAGCGACGAGGGCGAGGGCCTGTTCGACCCGGTCGACGCGCTCGGCGGCCCCACCGGCAAGCTCGGCCAGGACGTGCTCCGGCTGCGCGACTGGGCCGAGGAGACCGAGACGGGCGACCGCGACGACCTCACCCCCGGCGTCTCCGACCGGGCCTGGGCCCAGCTCGCCGTCACCTCCAAGGAGTGCCTGGGCGCCTCCCGCTGCGCCTACGGCGAGGAGTGCTTCGCCGAGCAGGCCCGCGAGCGCGCCAAGCTGGCCGACGTCGTGGTCACCAACCACGCCATGCTCGCGATCGACGCGATCGAGGGCGCCCCCGTGCTGCCCGAGCACGGCCTGCTGATCATCGACGAGGCGCACGAACTGGTGAACCGGGTCACCGGCGCGGCCACCGCCGAGCTCACCGTCGGCGCCGTCAACCGGGCGGTCAAGCGCGCCGCCAAGCTCGCCAACGAGAAGGCGGTGGACGCGCTCCAGGCCGCCGCCGAGAACTTCCACGGCCTGATGGAGACCGCCCAGCCCGGCCAGGTCGACGAACTCCCCGAGTACCTCGGCTACGCGGTGGCCGCCGTCCGGGACGCCTGCCGCCAGGTGATCACCTCCCTCGGCGAGACCCGGGACAAGGGCCTCACCGACGAGGACGCCGTCCGCAAGCAGGCGATGGCCTCCGCCGAGACCCTGCACGAGACCGCCGACCGGCTGCTCACCGGCTCCGAGTACGACGTGATCTGGATCGAGCGCTCCGACCGCTTCGGCCCGGGCACCGCCTCGCTGCGGGTCGCCCCGCTGTCCGTCTCCGGCCTGCTCCGGGAGAACCTGTACCGGGACCGCTCGGTCGTCCTCACCTCCGCCACCCTCAAGCTCGGCGGCGACTTCAACGGCGTCGCCGGCTCGCTCGGCCTGCCCGGCGAGACCAGGCTCCCCGACCACCGCACCCCCGACGGCCCCGCCGCCGAGACCGGGGAGGACGCCCCGCCGTACTGGCGCGGCCTGGACGTCGGCTCCCCGTTCACCTACCCCAAGCAGGGCATCCTCTACGTCGCCAAGCACCTGCCGCCGCCCGGCCGGGAGCCCGACCGGCCCGAGATGCTCGACGAGCTCGCCGAGCTGATCGGCGCCGCGGGCGGCCGCACGCTGGGCCTGTTCTCCTCGATGCGGGCCGCCCAGACCGCGGCCGAGAAGCTCCGCGAACGCCTCGACGTGCCGATCCTGCTCCAGGGCGAGGACACCCTCGGCGAGCTGATCAAGGGCTTCGCCGCCGACGCCGAGACCTGCCTGTTCGGCACCCTCTCGCTCTGGCAGGGCGTCGACGTCCCCGGCTCCGCCTGCCAGCTCGTCGTGATGGACCGGATCCCCTTCCCGCGCCCCGACGACCCGCTGATGAGCGCCCGGCAGAAGGACGTCGAGGCGCACGGCGGCAACGGCTTCATGGCGGTCGCCGCCACCCACGCCGCGCTGCTGATGGCCCAGGGCGCCGGCCGGCTGGTCCGGGCCGCCGACGACAAGGGCATCGTGGCCGTCCTCGACCCGCGGCTGGCCACCGCCCGCTACGGCGGCTTCTTCCGCTCCTCGATGCCGGACTTCTGGTACACCACCGACCGCAACCAGGTCCGCCGCTCGCTGGCCGCGATCGACGCCTCGGCCCCGCCGGTCAAGCAGCGCTGAGCACGGGCGGGCAGCACCGAGCACGGGCGGGCAGCACCGAGCACGGAGGAAGCGGCGCCGAGCGCACGGAAGGCCGGTCCCGCCCGGGACCGGCCTTCTCCGTCATGCTTGCCGTGCCGCTGCCGTACCGCTGCCGTGCCGCGGCGGGTCAGAGGCGGCGGAGCACCGCCACCACCTTGCCGAGGATCGTCGCGTTGTCGCCCGGGATCGGCTCGTACGCCGCGTTGTGCGGCATCAGCCAGATCTTGCCGTCCTCGCGCTTGAGCCGCTTGACCGTCGCCTCGCCGTCGATCATCGCGGCGACGATGTCCCCGTTCTCGGCGACCGGCTGCTTGCGGACGGTCACCCAGTCGCCGTCGCAGATCGCGGCCTCGATCATCGAGTCGCCCTTGACGGTGAGCGCGAACAGCTCGCCCTCGCCGACCAGTTGGCGGGGCAGCGGGAAGACGTCCTCCACGGTCTGCTCGGCCAGGATCGGGCCGCCGGCCGCGATCCGGCCGACCAGCGGCACGTACGAGGTGGACGGCCGGCCGGAGGTCTCCGCGGCGGCCGGCCGGGCCACCTCGACGCCGCGCACCTCGTAGGCGCGCGGGCGGTGCGGGTCGCGGCGCAGGAAGCCCTTGCGCTCCAGCGCCATCAGCTGGTGGGCGACCGAGGAGGTGGAGGAGAGGCCGACCGCCTGGCCGATCTCGCGCATGGACGGCGGGTAGCCGCGCCGCTGGACGGAGTCCCGGATGACCTCGATCACCCGGCGCTGGCGCTCGGTCAGACCGGCCTCGTCGGTGCGGATGCCGGGCGGGCGGCCGGGGAGGGAGCGGACGACGGGGGCGGGCGCACCGGGCGGGGTTTCCTCGATCGGCTGACTGCGGCTCATGGTCTGGTCCATGCTCTCCTGGTCAGTGGTGCGCGCGGAACGCTCCTGCACCGGGATGGCGGTCTTGGTTTCGGCGGTGTGCATGACGCTGGTGGCGCTGGGGGTGGACATCGCGGCGACCCTCTCGTCGGGCTGGTGCTCCATCTGCCCAGCTCAACTGGCCCCTCTATCGAAAGGTTGCGCCAAACACACGTTCGAGTGAATTTATTCGAGGTCGGCTGACTTGATCAAGGCTCCGGGTGTAAGTCGATTGCTTGTTCGACTCGAACAGTCTATGGCGCCGCCCCGCGGCCTGTCCCCGAAACCGCGCGTTCACTCGGCGTGGCGTCGTGCCAGCCACTAGATCTAGTGGCTAGTCTCCTCGATCGGGCACAGGTGTTGTGTTCGGGTAGAGTGTGGCGAGTTGTTCGCCGTCGGGTCGCAGGGAGGGAGTTCCAGGTGCACTGCCCCTTCTGCCGGCATCCGGACAGCAGAGTCGTGGACAGCCGGGCCAGCGACGACGGGAGCTCGATCCGCCGCCGCCGGCAGTGCCCCGACTGCAGCCGGCGGTTCACCACCGTCGAGACCGCCACCCTGATGGTGATCAAGCGCAGCGGCGTCACCGAGCCCTTCTCCCGGGAGAAGGTCATCTCCGGCGTCCGCAAGGCGTGCCAGGGCCGCCCGGTCACCGAGGACGCGCTGGCCCAGCTCGGCCAGCGGGTCGAGGAGTGCGTCCGGGCCAGCGGCAGCGCCGAACTCTCGACGCACGACGTCGGATTGGCCATACTCGGCCCCCTGAAGGAACTGGACGTGGTGGCGTACCTGCGGTTCGCCTCCGTCTACCGCGCGTTCGACAACCTCGAAGACTTCGAGGCCGCGATCGCGGAGCTGCGCTCGGAGCGGCCCGCGGTCCCCGAGCCGGTGCCCGTGCCCTAGCGCCCGCACCGGCCGCCCCATCCCACTTTTTCCACGCAGTCATAGCAGTCAGCGCAGTACCAGCAGCACCCGGCACGGTGGTGGGGTTCCCCCATGCCCGCGCACGGACGGAACGAACCAGTCGTGCCCGGACTTTTTCGGGCACTTCGGGCGTTTGCCCAGGAGGAGGAGCAGGAGCAGTGACAGACACCACGAGCGGGTCCGCACGAGGGTCGAAGTCGGACAAGGCCGGCAAGGGGGCCAAGGGTCCCAAGGCCGGGCTGCGGCTGGAGCGCATCTACACCACCCCTGGGGTCCACCCGTACGACGCGGTCACCTGGGAGCGCCGTGACGTGGTGATGACCAACTGGCGCGACGGGTCGATCAACTTCGAGCAGCGCGGCGTCGAGTTCCCCGACTTCTGGTCGGTCAACGCGGTCAACATCGTCACCAGCAAGTACTTCCGCGGCGCGGTCGGCACCCCGCAGCGCGAGTGGAGCCTGAAGCAGATCATCGACCGGGTGGTGCTCACCTACCGCGCGGCCGGCGAGAAGCACGGCTACTTCGCCTCCCCGGACGACGCCGAGGTGTTCGAGCACGAGCTGACCCACGCCCTCCTCCACCAGGTCTTCAGCTTCAACTCGCCGGTCTGGTTCAACGTCGGCACCCAGCAGCCGCAGCAGGTCTCGGCCTGCTTCATCCTGTCCGTCGACGACTCCATGGACTCGATCCTCGACTGGTACAAGGAAGAGGGCATGATCTTCAAGGGCGGTTCCGGCGCGGGCCTGAACCTGTCCCGGATCCGCTCCTCCAAGGAACTGCTCTCCTCCGGCGGCAACGCCTCCGGCCCGGTCTCCTTCATGCGCGGCGCCGACGCCTCGGCCGGCACCATCAAGTCCGGCGGCGCGACCCGCCGCGCGGCCAAGATGGTCGTGCTGGACGTCGACCACCCGGACGTCGAGGCCTTCATTGAGACCAAGGTGAAGGAGGAGGAGAAGATCCGCGCGCTGCGCGACGCCGGGTTCGACATGGACCTGGGCGGCGACGACATCACCTCCGTCCAGTACCAGAACGCCAACAACTCGGTCCGCGTCAACGACGAGTTCATGACCGCGGTCGAGAAGGGCACCACCTTCGGCCTGCGGGCCCGGATGACCGGCGAGGTCATCGAGACCGTCGACGCCAAGGGCCTGTTCCGCAAGATGGCCGAGGCCGCCTGGGCCTGCGCCGACCCGGGCATCCAGTACGACTCGGTGATCAACCACTGGCACACCTGCCCCGAGTCCGGCCGGATCAACGCCTCCAACCCGTGCTCCGAGTACATGCACCTGGACAACTCCAGCTGCAACCTGGCCTCGCTGAACCTGATGAAGTTCCTCCGCGACGACGACAGCTTCGACGCGGCCAGCTTCGCCAAGGTCGTCGAGCTGGTCATCACCGCGATGGACATCTCGATCTGCTTCGCCGACTTCCCGACCGAGAAGATCGCCGAGACCACCCGCGCCTACCGCCAGCTCGGCATCGGCTACGCCAACCTCGGCGCCCTGCTGATGGCCACCGGCCACGCCTACGACTCCGCGGGCGGCCGCGCCCTGGCCGGCGCGATCACCTCGCTGATGACCGGCACCGCCTACCGCCGCTCCGCCGAACTCGCCGCCGTGGTCGGCCCGTACGACGGCTACGCCCGCAACGCCGCCCCGCACCAGCGGGTCATGAAGCAGCACGCGGACGCCTCGGCCGCCGTCGCCCCGCTGGACGAGCTGGATGGCCCGGTCTGGTCGGTCGCCAACGAGACCTGGGCCGACGTGGTCCGCCTCGGCGAGCGGAACGGCTTCCGCAACGCGCAGGCGTCGGTGCTCGCCCCGACCGGCACCATCGGCCTGATGATGGACTGCGACACCACCGGCGTCGAACCCGACCTGGCCCTGGTCAAGTTCAAGAAGCTGGTCGGCGGCGGCTCGATGCAGATCGTCAACGGCACCGTCCCGCGCGCCCTCAAGCGCCTCGGCTACCAGGACGAGCAGGTCGAGGCGGTCGTCGCGCATATCGCCGAGCACGGCAACGTCATCGACGCGCCCGGCCTGAAGGCCGCCCACTACGAGGTGTTCGACTGCGCGATGGGCGAGCGGTCGATCTCCCCGATGGGCCACGTCCGGATGATGGCCGCGATCCAGCCGTGGATCTCCGGCGCCATCTCCAAGACCGTCAACATGCCGGAGAACGCCACCGTCGAGGACGTCGAGGAGATCTACTTCGAGGCGTGGAAGCTCGGCGTCAAGGCGCTGGCGATCTACCGCGACAACTGCAAGGTCGGCCAGCCGCTCTCGGCCAAGACCAAGACCCCGGCGGCGACCTCGGCCCCCGTCCAGGCCGCGGCCCCCGCCGTCGAGAAGGTCGTCGAGTACCGGCCGACCCGCAAGCGCCTGCCCAAGGGCCGCCCCGGCATCACCACCTCCTTCACGGTCGGCGGCGCCGAGGGCTACATGACCGCCAACTCCTACCCGGACGACGGCCTCGGCGAGGTCTTCCTGAAGATGTCCAAGCAGGGCTCGACCCTCGCGGGCATGATGGATGCCTTCTCCATCGCCGTCTCGGTCGGCCTGCAGTACGGCGTCCCGCTGGAGACGTACGTCGCCAAGTTCACCAACATGCGCTTCGAGCCGGCCGGCCTGACCGACGACCCGGACGTGCGGATGGCGCAGTCCATCGTGGACTACATCTTCCGCCGCCTGGCCCTCGACTTCCTGCCCTTCGAGACCCGCTCCGCGCTGGGCATCCACTCCGTCGAGGAGCGCACCCGGCACCTGGAGACCGGCTCGTACGAGCCGGCCGAGGACGACGTCGACATCGAGTCGCTGGCCCAGTCCGCCCCGCTCGCCCCGGAGAAGCCGCACGTCGCCCTCCCGCTGGTCGAGCCGCCCAAGGCCGCCCCGGCCGCGCACAACTCGACCGAGCTCGCCGAGATCCGCCTCGGCCTGAACGCCGACGCCCCGCTCTGCTTCTCCTGCGGCACCAAGATGCGCCGCGCGGGCAGCTGCTACCTCTGCGAGGGCTGCGGCTCCACCAGCGGCTGCAGCTGACACCCGGAGCGGCCGCCGGTCCGCCCACTCGCGGGCCCGTCCGCCCGTCCGCCCGTCCGCCCGTGCACTCGGGTGGGCGGGCGGTTCGGCGTCCGGGGTTCGCCGTCCGGGCTCGGACGACGGGGTGCGGTCGACGGAGTGCGGCGGAGGCTTGTCCGGGCCGGGGGCCGCTGCCATGATCGGCGGCATGACGAAGAGAATCGAATCCGCCGCCCGCCGGTGAGCGCGACCGGCGGTCCCGGGGCCCGGACGAGCCTGTACGACCACGCGGCGGAGCTGCACCGGCGGGCCCCGGACGGGCCGCTGCCCCGGAACGGCGAACCGTACCCGGACGACGGATCGCACCGCGGCCGGAAACTCCCCGAAGCACCCGAAGGCCGCAGCGCCCGGGCCGCCGCCGTCGCCCGCGTCCTGGACGCCCACTTCGCCCGGCCCGACGCCCCGCCGAGCGCCCTGGAGTGGTCCTTCCACGACCTGCACGTCCCGTTCCACCGCCACGAGGCCATCGCGGCCGCCGCCCGCCGGGCCGGCGCCGACCGGGCCCGGCACACCGGGCGGTGGCTCGTCCGGCACGCGGGCGACCGGTGCTCGGCCACGGTCGGGCTCGCCCTGCTCGCCGAGACGGCCACGGCGGACGACGTCCCGCTGATCCGGACCGTCGGCCTGCTCTCGCACCGCTTCGGCCCGCTCGCGGCGCACGCCCTGGAGCGGCTGCCGGGCGGTCCGGAGGCCCTGCGCTGGCTGGCCGACCGGGTCGAGGGCTGGGGCCGGGTGTACGTGGTCGAGGCGCTCTGCCGCCTCGACGACCCGGCGGTCCGCCCCTGGCTGCTGCGCCGGGCGGTCGACGGCGACGACCTCAACGGCTACTTCGCGGGCCAGGTGGCCACGGTCGGCAGGCTGCACGAGGTGCTAGCGGAGTTCGGCCACGACGCCGAACTGCTCGACCACACCGGCCGGTTGCTGTCCGTCATGGAGGGCTGCGAGGGCATGGGCATGTCCCTCCGGCACTACCCCCACGCCGCCGTCGTCCTGGCGGCCCACGCCCGGAACACCGGCCGCCTCCCCCCGACCGTCGAGCGCTTCCTCGTCGCCGCCGTGCTGGCGGGGCACCTGGCCGCCGAGCCGGCCGGGGCTGCCGGGCCCGGCGGGGCCGTCGAGCCGGGCGGGGAAGCCGACGGGGAGGCCGACGGGGCGCGCCGGGCCGCCGCGCTCGCCGCCTACCTCGCGGCCCTCGACCGGGACGACTGGTGCGCGACGGCCCGGGCCGCCCTCGCCGCGGGGGACGGGCGGATGCGCTGGCTCGCCGACTCCGGGCCGTCCCGGATCCGGCTGCGGGCGTTCGCGGACCGCCGGGCGCGGGGGTAGCGGCCCGCCCCCGGTGCCCTCCGGCCGTTCGGTCCGCCTCGACGTGGTGCGGAGGTCGCCCACGTACGGGGGCGTGCCGGAGGGCTGCCCGGCCCGTCCAGCCCGCCCCCCGACGGGCCGGACGGGGATCTCAGAAGCCGATCCGGTCGGTGGCGTTCCACAGGCTGGACGTCGCCTGCGCGAAGTTCTGGCCGTCGACCCGGGCGGCCATCCCGGTGGAGGACGCCCAGGAGAACTGCAGGGTGTGCTCCTCCAGGTCGATGCTCCCCTCGATCGTCAGGGTGCTGCTGCCGGCCGCCAACTGCGTGGTGCGCGTCCCGGAGAAGGTGATCAGGGAGCCGTCGACCGTGTAGCGGCCCTGGAGCGGGATGCCGGTCGCGCTCGCCGTGTCGAACGTGAAGACGCCGTCGTCGCTCAGGTCGACGACCGCGTTGGCCGCCCAGTTCTGCTCCTGGGCCTGCCAGGACTCCTTGCCCTGCACCTGCTCGAACTGCAGGAGCTCGGTGGCCTGCACCTGGCTGGGAACCTCGACCGAGGCGCTCGATCCGTCGTCGCTGCTGTCGCTGCTGTCGTCGTCGTAGCCGTCGCCCTCGTCGCCGCTGCCGTCGTTGTCGCTGTCCTCGGCATCGCTGCTGTCGTCGCTGCTGCTCGCGCTGTCGTCGCTGCTCCCGGCGCTGTCGTCGCTGCTCACGCTGTCGTCACCGCTGTCCGTGCTGTCCGAGCCCAGGACGGCGGAGTTGCTCGTCCCGTCGTCGTGCGAACCGTGGTCGGCCGCGCTGCTGCTACCCGACCCGCCGGACCCGCAGGCGGCGAGCAGGAGAGCCAGCAGCACCCCGGCCCCGGCCAGACCGGCGCGTCCGGTCGAAGTGGCGTTCATGGTGTTTCCCCCCAGCTGGGTCGCGTTCTCCCGGCCGCCCGGTGTCCGTCCGCCGGCCGCGCGCCTCACGGTACGGACACGACTTCGCCCGGTACATCCCATCCGCCTGGGATGCCGTCCTACGGTTCTTCCATGTCCAGACGCACCGTCAATTCCCTTGCCCAGGAAGCGGATCGCCCGTCGGAGCCGTTGGAGGTGCTGAACGCCGCCGCCCGGAGCCTGCTCCGCCGGGTGCCGGCCGACGTGTGGTGCGCGGTGATGCTCGACCCGGCCACGCTGTTGGACACCGGGGGCCTGCACGAGCACGGGTTCCGCGCCGAGGTGATGCCGAGGCTGTTCGAGATCGAGCACGGGGAGCAGATCGGGGTCGACAACATCCGCGCGCTCGCGGCGCGCCCGGTCACCAGCAGCCTGCTCAGTGCGTCGACCCGCGGCGACCTGGACCGGAGCGTCTACTACCGGGACGTCCTCGCCCCCTCGGGGCTGGCCGACGAGCTGCGCGTGGTCCTGAAGGCGGACGGGCACGCCTGGGGCCTGCTGGTGCTGTGCCGCGCCGACGGCTCCGCGCCGTTCACGCCGGTCGACGTGGGGCGCGCCGGCGCGGTGAGCTCCGGTGCGGCGGTCGGCCTGCGCCGGGCCCTGCTGCGGAAGGGAATCGACGACACGGAGGTCCCGGACGCGCCCGGCCTGGTGATGGCGCGCCCGGACGGGGCGATCACCTACGTGAGCCGGATCGCCGAGTTCTGGCTCGCGCAGGTCTCCGAGCGGCACCGGGCACCCGGTGAGCCGACCACCCACGTCCTGGCGGCCGTCCTCAGCCGGGCGCGGCACGCCGGGCCCGGGCAGCAGGCGTCCGCCCGGGTCCGGCTGGACTCGGGCCGCTGGCTGACCGTCAGCGCCTGGTCCGAGTCGCCGGCCGGGGAGGAGACCCTCGTCGCGTCCCTGTCACCGAGCCGGCCCGCCGCCCTGGCGGCGCTCGTCCTCAACGGCTACGGGTTGTCGCCACGCGAGCGGCAGATCGCCCAGTTGGCGATCCTCGGCCGCAGTTACGCCGAGATCGCGGCCTCGCTGCACATCCAGGAGCAGACGGTCCACGACCACATGCGCAAGGTGTTCGCGAAGACGGGGGTCGGCAACCGGGTGGAGCTGTGCACGGAGATGTTCACCCGGCACCACCTCCCGGTGATCGCGGACCCGCCGCTGTCCACCGACGGCCGGTTGATCGGCTCCGCGGGCGGGGCGGTCGGGGCGTGAGCGCCCGGCCCGGCGAGGGGCCGGGCGGCACCCGGCCGCGCGCCCGGAGGTGACCGCGTTCCCCCGGCTGCGTGGGCCGGGCTGCCGGAGGGGGCGGCGGCGGGCAGGCTGGGGGTACTGGCACAGCTGAGGGGTGAGCGCGATGCGGCCGATACTCGTGACGGGCGGTACGGGGACCCTGGGGCGCGTGGTGGTGCGCCGGCTGCTCGCGCGCGGCTGCCCGGTGCGGGTGCTGAGCCGGCAGGCGCACACGCCGGGGGAGCACGGCTGGGCGGTGGGGGACCTGGTGACCGGCCGCGGGGTGGAGGCGGCGCTGTCCGGCGCCGGGACGGTGGTGCACTGCGCGACCACCAACGGCAAGCGGGACGTGCAGGCCACCCGCCGCCTGGTGGAGGCGGCCCGGGCCGCCGGGGCCGGGCACCTGCTGTACGTGTCGATCGTCGGGGTGGACCGGGTGCCGCTCGGCTACTACCGGACGAAGGCGGAGTGCGAGCGGCTGGTGGCGGAGTCCGGCCTGGGGTGGACGGTGCTGCGGGCCACCCAGTTCCACGACCTGGTGGCGCGGGTGCTGGACGGCCTGTCGAAGGCGCCGGTGCTGCTGGTGCCGCGCGGGGTGTCGTTCCAGCCGGTCGACGTGCGGGAGGTCGCGGAGCGGGTGGCGGAGCTGGCCGAGGCGGGCCCGGTCGGGCGGGCGGACGACTTCGGCGGGCCGCAGGTGCGTCCGGTGGAGGCGCTGGCGGCGGACTTCCTGGCGGCCCGCGGCCGGCGCCGCCCGGTGCTGCGGGCACCGCTGCCGGGCGGGACGGGCCGGGCGCTGCGGGCGGGCGGCAACCTGGTGCCGGCCCACCCGGCGGGCCGGACCACCTTCGCGGAGTTCCTCGCGGAGCGGTACCCGGCCTGACCCCGCGCACGGCGCGCGCCGGGAGTTCCGCAGGTGAACGGCGTGCGGGCGTCTCATAACACGGAGCGGTTACAACTGGGGCGCTGCCCGATGAAGGTCGAACGCGCTCCTTGGCCTGGGGGTACCGGTGAGTTAACGTCTTTGAGCCAGCGATCGCTGGGTACAGATCCACATCTCCGGTACAGCGCAGTGTTGTTCTGTCTTACGGCTGGCATGCCCATGCCCTGGCAAGGAGGACCGCATTGACCACCCCCGTGACCACTGGACGCCGTCGGCTGCTCGCCGTACCGGCCGTCCTGGCACTGGCGTTGACAGCCGCCTGTTCGAACAGCTCCTCGGACGGCGGCGGCGGAGGGGGCGGGTCGGCCTCCGCGCTGACCGGTGACTGCGCCAAGTACCAGGCCTACGCGGGCCACTCCGGCACCAAGGTCTCGATGTACGCGTCGATCCTCTCGCCGGAGTCGGACTCGCTGGAGAAGTCCTGGTCCGAGTTCACGACCTGTACGGGCATCAAGATCGTCTACGAGGGCTCCAACGACTTCGAGTCGCAGCTCCCGGTCCGGGTGGCCGGCGGCAACGCCCCCGACCTGGCGATCATCCCGCAGCCCGGCCTGCTCGCCCAGATGGTCAAGTCCGGCAAGGTGGTCAAGCCGCCGCAGCAGACCGTCGAGAACGAGAACAAGTGGTCGCCGGTCTGGAAGCAGTACGGCTCGGTCAACGGCACCTTCTACGCCGCGCCGATGAGCGCCAACATGAAGTCGCTGGTCTGGTACTCGCCCAAGGCGTTCAAGGCCGCCGGGTACGAGGTCCCGAAGACCTGGAACGACCTGATCGCGCTCAGCGACAAGATCGCCCGGGCCGGCGGCGAGACGAAGCCCTGGTGCGGCGGCATCGGATCCGGCACCGCCACCGGCTGGCCGGCCACCGACTGGCTGGAGGAGGTCGTCCTCGGCACCTACGGCGGCGACGTCTACGACCAGTGGATCAGCCACCAGGTGAAGTTCTCCGACGAGAAGATCACCACCGCGATGAAGACCGTCGGCGACTGGATGCAGAACCCGGCCTGGGTCAACGGCGGCTTCGGCGACGTCAAGACGATCGCCACCACCACCTTCCAGGACGCCGGCACCCCGATCCTCAGCAACAAGTGCGCGATGCTCCAGCAGGCGTCCTTCTACCGCGCGCAGTGGCCCAAGGGCACGAACATCGGCCCGGACGGCGACGTCTTCGCCTTCCACCTGCCCGCGGTGAACCCGCAGGTCAACACCCCGGTCGAGGGCGGCGGCGAGTTCCTGGCCGCGTTCTCCGACCGGCCCGAGGTGCAGGCCGTGCAGAACTACCTGTCCACCTCCGAGTGGGCCAGCAGCCGGGTCAAGACCTCCCCGGGCTGGGTCTCCGCGAACCAGGGCGTGGACAAGAGCCTGTACACCGACCCGATCGACAAGCTCTCCGCCGAGTCGCTGACCGACCCCGCGGCCACCTTCCGGTTCGACGCCTCCGACCTGATGCCCGCCGCCGTCGGCTCGGGCGCCGAGTGGAAGGCGCTGACCGCCTGGTTCGCCGAGGGCCAGTCCATCCAGAAGACCGCGAGCGACATCGACGCGGCCTGGCCGCAGTAACCGGACGCCAACGGGCAGCGCGGGTCCACCCGCGCTGCCCTTCCCGTGCCCCGAGGAAGGATCCTCCGCATGCCCACCGACACCCGGCTCGCCGGGCCGGCGCTCCACCTCGCCGACTCGCTGTGGCAGGACGCGGCGATCAAGTTCGGCAACACCGCGGGCGCCGTACTGGGCTTCCTCGGCGTGCTGCTCGCGGTCTTCTTCGCGGCGGGCCGCGCCACCGGACGCTTCTCCCGGCCGCTGGCGGTCGTCCTGATGCTCGGCCCCGCGGCCCTCCTGCTGGTCGTCGGCCTGGTGGTGCCGCTGCTGCGCACCGTCTACCTGAGCTTCTACGACGCCGACGCGGCCAAGTTCGTCGGCGGGAAGAACTACGGCTGGGCGGCCACCAGTTCGCAGATCCACGACGTGCTGCTGAACACCCTGCTCTGGCTGGTGGTCGCCCCGGTCGCGGCCACCGGGCTCGGCCTGCTGCTGGCCATGCTGGTCGACCGGATGCGCGGCCAGGCGATCTACAAGTCGCTGATCTTCATGCCGATGGCGGTCTCGCTGGTGGCCGCCTCGCTGATCTTCAAGCTGCTCTACGAGTCGCGCGGCAGCGGCCAGAACCAGGTCGGCCTGCTCAGCCAGCTCGCCGTCGCGGTCGGCTGGGACGACCCGCCGAACTGGATCCTGAGCCAACCGCTGAACAACTTCCTGCTGATGTCCGCCATGGTCTGGGTGCAGACCGGTTTCGCCATGGTGGTGCTGTCCGCCGCGATCAAGGCCATCCCGGACGAGATCACCGAGGCCGCCCGGCTCGACGGCGCCACCGGGGTGCGGCTGTTCCTGCACGTCACGGTGCCGATGATCCGCACCACCCTGGTGGTGGTGCTCACCACCATCATGATCATCACGCTGAAGGCGTTCGACATCGTCCGCACCATGACCGGCGGCAACTTCGGCACCCAGGTGCTGGCCAACGAGATGTACTCGCAGAGCTTCGAGCAGTACAACACCGGCCGCGGCAGCGCCCTCGCGGTGATCCTCTTCCTCGCGGTGGCCCCCCTGGTGGTCTACAACATCGCCCTGCTGCGCAAGGAGCGTGCGACCCGATGAGCGCCGAGCCCACCCTCGACAAGGCCGCCGCCCCCGGGACCGGCAAGGCGGCCCGCCCCGACCTGCCGCCGGCCAAGGCGATCCGCCGGGCGTTCAGCTCCCCGCTGGCCAGCGCCCTGGTGATCGCCGTCACGGTGCTGTGGACGATCCCGACCGTCGGCCTGCTGGTCACCTCGCTGCGGCCCAAGCAGGACGTGGTCTCCTCCGGCTGGTGGGAGGCGTTCGTCCACCCCGACCTGGGGCTGGAGAACTACCACTCGGTGCTGTTCGACAACTCGTTCGGCACCTCCGGCGGCCTGATGCCGTACCTGGTCAACTCGGTGGCGATCGCCATCCCGGCGACGGTCTTCCCGCTGGTGCTGGCCGCGATGGCGGCGTACGTGCTGGCCTGGGTGCGGTTCAAGGGCAGCGACACGCTCTTCTTCGTGGTCTTCGCGCTGCAGGTGGTGCCGCTGCAGATGTCGCTGATCCCGCTGCTGCGGCTGTTCTCCACCGGCGCGCACCTCGGGTCGGTGACGCTGGTCCCGGCGCTCGGCCTGAAGGACAGCTACCTGCCGGTCTGGCTGACCCACACCATGTTCGCGCTGCCGCTGGCGATCTTCCTGCTGCACAACTTCATCGCCCAGCTGCCGCGCGACCTGATGGAGGCGGCGGTGGTGGACGGAGCCTCGCACTTCAAGATCTTCCGGTCGATCGTGCTGCCGCTGAGCGCCCCGGCGCTGGCCTCGTTCGCGATCTTCCAGTTCCTCTGGGTGTGGAACGACCTGCTGGTGGCGCTCACCTTCGCCGGCGGCAACCCGACCGTGGCGCCGATCACCTCCCGGCTGGCCCAGCTGTCCGGGTCGGACAGCAGCCACTGGGAGCTGCTCAGCGCGGGCGCCTTCCTGTCGATGATCATCCCGCTGGCGGTGTTCTTCGCCCTGCAGCGGTACTTCGTCCGCGGGCTGCTGGCCGGCTCGGTGAAGGGCTGAGCCGCCCCGCCGACAATTCTTGAACGTGTGCAGACAGACTGATCGGATGCGGAGCTTTCGTCTCCTAGATGGCCGGAAGTCGTGGCTGTGATGTGAGGGTTCTGCGGACGCGCCGGGGTCGGAGCCGGTAGGACGGAGGGCGGCACTTCTGCCGTTCATCCGGTCATCCGACCTTGGGGGGTTGGCGTGAGGATCAGAAAACGAATCGCCGGGCTGCTCGTGGGCCTGCTCGCAGCGAGCGGACTGATGGTGGCGCCCGCGGCACACGCGGACACCACCGCCGTCCTCGGCAACAACACCACCGGCACCGCCACCGACTCCGGTGACTCGAACTACATCAACACCTCGCGCTTCGTGACCGGTGCCAGCGGCGGCACCGTCAACAGCGTCAGCGTGTACGTCGGCGCCGTCGGCGCCACGCCCAACGACCAGTACCAGGTCGCGGTCTACGGCGACGTGGCCGGCAAGCCCGGCCCGCTGCTCGGCTCCTCCGCCTCCGGCACGCTCACCGCGCACGCCTGGAACACCCTGCCGGTCGCCGCGACGCTCGCGCCGAACACGCCCTACTGGCTGGCGTACAACTCCAACGGCGTCTCCGCCGCGGTCAACAACCTGAACTACGCCACCGGCGGCCAGAGCGGCTACTCCACCGGCGGCGCGGCCTTCGGCACCTGGCCCAGCAGCTTCGGCGCCGTCTCCACCGGCTCGCTGAACTACTCCATCTACGCCACCTACACGCCGTCCGGCGGCGGTGGCGGAACCCCCGGCAGCGGACCCGGCAACGAGGGCCCGATCCTGCTGGTAACCAACTCGGCCAACCCGTACACCACGTACTACGGCGAGATCCTCAAGGCCGAGGGCCTGAACTACTACAAGACCGCCGACCTGAGCACCGTCACCGCGACCACGCTCAACTCGTACGACGTGGTGCTGCTGGCGGAGAACCAGCTGACCGCCGCCCAGACCACCATGTTCAGCAGCTGGGTGAACGGCGGCGGACGGCTGGTCGCGATGCGGCCCGACAAGCAGCTCGCCGGGCTGCTCGGCCTCACCACGACCACCGACACGCTGGCCGACAGCTACCTGAAGATCGACACCACCGCGGCGCCCGGCACCGGCCTGACCTCCGACACCATCGGCTTCCACGGCACCGCCGACAAGTACGCCCTCAACGGCGCCACCGCCGTCGCCACCCTGTACAGCGACACCGCCGTGGCCACCACCAACCCGGCCGTCACGCTGCGCACCGTCGGCACCGGCCAGGCCGCCGCGTTCACCTTCGACCTCGCCAAGTCCGTCGTGCAGACCCGCCAGGGCAACATCGCCTGGGGCGGCCAGCAGCGCGACAACGTCGACGGCATCGAGGCCAGCGAGATGTTCTTCGGCACCGGCGGCCAGCTCAACTGGAACAACCTCGACAAGGCGCAGATCCCGATCGCCGACGAGCAGCAGCGCCTGCTCGCCAACCTGATCACCACCATGGACGCGAGCAAGAAGCCGCTGCCGAAGTTCTGGTACTTCCCGCGGGACGTCAAGGCCGTCGTGGTGATGACCGGTGACGACCACGGCATCGGCGGCACCAGCGGGCGCTTCGACGGCTACGTCGCGCAGAGCCCGGTCGGCTGCAACGTCGCCAACTGGGAGTGCGTGCGCGCCTCGTCGTACATCTACACCAACGACCCGCTGACCGACGCCCAGGCCAAGGCCTACTCCGACCAGGGCTTCGAGATCGGCGCGCACGTCACCACCAACTGCACCCCCTGGGGCACCCCCGCGGACCTGCAGAACATCTACTCCACCCAGATCGGCGCCTGGAAGGCCAAGTACGCCTCGCTGCCCAACCCGGACAGCACCCGCACCCACTGCGTCGAGTGGGACGACTGGGCGACCCAGGCCAAGACCAAGCTCGCCAACGGCATCCGGCTGGACACCGACTACTACTACTACCCGGCCAGCTTCGTGCAGGACCGGCCCGGCTACTTCAACGGCACCGGCCTGCCGATGAAGTACGCGGACACCGACGGCAGCACCATCAACGAGTACCAGGCCACCACCGAGCTCACCGACGAGTCCGGGCAGTCCATGCCCTCCACCGTCAACACGCTGCTGGACAACGCCTACAACTCCAAGGGCTACTACACCGTCCTGACCGCCAACATCCACACCGACTACGCCGCCTCCACCGCCTCCGACCAGGTCATCGCCTCGGCCAAGGCGCACGGCACCCCGGTCGTCTCCGGCCGCCAACTGCTCAACTGGCTGGACGCCCGCAACGGCTCCGCGTTCTCCGGCATGGCCTGGAGCAGCAACACGCTGAGCTTCAGCATCACCGGCGGCGCCAACGGCCTGCGCGCCATGGTCCCGGTCAACTCGGCGGCCGGCACGCTCACCGGCGTCAAGCAGGGCACCACCAGCGTCAGCTACCGCATCGAGACCATCCACGGCATCCCGTACGCCTTCTTCGACGGCAACGTCGGCTCCTACACCGCGACGTACGGCACCGACACCACCGCGCCGACCGTCACCGGCTCGGTGCCGGCCAACGGCGCCACCGGCGTCCCGGCCACCGCCCCGGTGAAGGCGTCGTTCAGCGAGCCGGTCCAGGCGAGCACCGTCAACGCCACCAATGTCACGCTGAAGACCACCACCGGCGCCACCGCGGTGCCCGGCACCGTCTCCCTGGACGCGGCCACCAACACCGTCACCTTCACCCCGACCGCGGCGCTCTCGCTCAGCACCGGCTACACGCTGGGCGTTGCCAACGTGAAGGACCTGGCGGGCAACACCCAGGCGGCGGCCTACACCGCGGCCTTCACCACCGCCGGCGCACCGCCGCAGACCATCGGCAACAACGCCGTCGGCACCCAGCTCGACGACACCGACTCCAACCACCTCAACGGCTCCAAGATCACCACCGGGGCCTCCGCGATCGCGCTGACCTCGCTCAACGTGCACACCGGGCAGACCAGCGCCGCGCCCAACAACCAGTTCCAGATCGCGGTCTACAGCGACAACGCCGGATCGCCCGACGCGCTGCTGGCCACCAGCTCGGTCGGCACGCTGAGCGCCAACTCCTGGAACAGCGCGCCGATCACCTACACCCTGGCGGCCAACACCACCTACTGGGTGATCTACAACTCGAACGGCACCAGCTCCACCGTCAACAACATGCACTACAGCTCCGGCCCGGCCGGCTCGGGCGTCTACAGCAGCGCCTCCGTCCCGTTCGGGACCTTCCCGGCCGCCTTCGGCATCGCCGTGAAGGACAACCTGGTGTACTCGCTGTACGGCACCTACTGAACCCGAACCGCCGAGTGACACCCTGGGGCGGCCCGGGCCACGCACCCGTGGCCCGGGCCGCCCCGCCCGTTCCGGCCTCGCGGCCGCCCCGGCGCGGCGGCGTACGCTGAGGGGGCCGAGAGCCCCCGCGCCCACCCGCCCCAGTGAACGGAAGACCCGATGCCGTACGACCCCCCGACCCACGCGGTGGAGCGCTCCCTGCACCAGTCCGGCGCCCGCGTGGTGGCCGGGCTGGACGAGGTCGGCCGGGGCGCCTGGGCCGGGCCGGTCATGGTCGGTGCCGCCGTCACCGGGCTGCGCCGCCCGCCGGAGGGGCTGACCGACTCCAAGCTGCTCACCGTGCGGCGCCGCGACGCGCTCGCCCCGGTCCTGGAGGGCTGGGTGACGGCGTACGCGATCGGCTCCGCCTCGGCCCGCGAGTGCGACGAACTGGGGATGACCGCCGCGCTCCGGCTGGCCGCCCTGCGCGCCCTGGAGGAACTGCCGGTGCGGCCCGACGCGGTGATCCTGGACGGCAAGCACGACTACCTGGGCGGTCCCTGGAAGGTCCGCACCGTGATCAAGGGCGACCAGTCCTGCGTCTGCGTGTCCGCCGCCTCGGTGCTGGCCAAGGTCCGCCGGGACGCGCTGATGGCCGAACTCGGCGCGGACCACCCGGCGTTCGCCTTCGCGGAGAACGCCGGGTACCCGTCGCCGACGCACCGCGCCGCCCTGGAGGAACTCGGCCCCACCGAGCACCACCGGCTGTCCTGGTCCTACCTGGACGCGCTGCCGCGCTGGAGCCACCTCAAGCGGCAGCGCACCGCCGCCGACACCGGCGAGCAGCTCTCGCTGGGCTTCTGAGACCCGGTTTCCCGGCCACTTTCCTGAGTGTTCGCTGAGGGCGCGAACCCCCCTGCACGCGCCTCGGACGGGCCTCCCGGCCCCGCTTGCTGACGGTTCGTCAGCATTCGTCCACCGGTCACCGGGGCGTCACCGCCGCCGTGCGCACGGCATGCCGCACTCCCAAGGGGTGGGGCGCCCGTGCGCATCCGACCGGCGTTTGATAGGAATCCGGGTATGCCTGTCTTCCCCGAGGAGCCGGAGATTCACGAGACGATCCCGGGCCCCGGCGTTCCCCTTCCCCACAAGTCGGACGCACCTGCCCCCCGTATGCCTTCCTCCACCGCCGTCGCCGCTCCGGTCCCGGGCCCCCGCCCCGGCCCGCCGCGCCCCACTCCGCCCCGTGCCGACCGTCCGGTCCCCGGCCCGCGGCCCCCGGCCCGACCCACGCCCGGCCCCGCGCCGCGCCCCGGCCGACCGGAAGTCCAACTCCTGCCCGCCGCCGCAGCCGAGGCGCTCGACCGCGCCGACGAGGCGGTCGACACCCTGCTGGAGTCCGGCCGCCGCCCCGGCGACGTGCTGGTCCTGACGGTCGGCCAGGCGCACCCCTGGCAGGAGCACGAGCTCAGCTTCGGCGAGGAGCGCTACTGGGCGCAGCTCACCGACGGCGGCGACGTGTTCTACGCCGACGCCGCCACGACGCGCCCGCTCCGCCGGGACGTGGTGGTCCTGGTGGTCAACGAGGACCGCTCGGAGCGGGTGGCCGCCGCGGCGGCCACGGCGCTGGAGCGGGCCGCGAAGCTCCTGGTGGTCTGCGGCGGGACGGACACCGTCACCCCGCTGTTCGCCTGACCCCCGTCCGTCCTCCCGTTCCGCCCGAGCGGCGGGCCGTCCGCCCGTGGTGCCCTTCGGCGCCGCGGGCGGATCCGGTGCGTCCGGGGCCGGTGCGTTCCGGGGCCGGCGGCCCGGTCAGCGGGCGGCGGTGCGGCGGACGGTCCGGTCGTCGTGGGTGCCCTCCAGCGCGCGGACCGCGTTCAGCGAGGTGACCGGGGCGACCGGCTGCCGGGCCTCCGGCGCCTCCGGCGCACCGCGCGGGACGCGCGGCGGCAGTTCGGTGACGGTGTGGATCGGACCGAGCGTCCACGAGCCGGAGTGCGGGTTGCGCCCGCGCCGGCCGTCGCCGAGCGACTGCCAGCCCGCCGGGGTGAGCGTCAGGTAGGAGCCGCAGCGCAGCCCGTGCAGTTCGGCGGCGGCGCGCAGCGCCCACATCCAGGCGCCGTCCTGCTCGGTCCAGTCCGGGCCGCCCTCGCGGCAGCGCAGCAGGACCGCGGTGCGGCTGGGGTTCCGGCGCTTCAGGTCGTGCGGAGTGACGCGCCGCAGATGGCCGAGCAGCGCGTTGCGGTGGTCCCACCCGTCGCTGAACTGCGGCCGGACGCCGAACGAGGCGGACGCCACCACCCGGTGCTCGGCGTTCAGCACCGCGACCACCGTGGTGTCCGGCTGCGGGAGGTGCCGCCGGTGCAGTTCGGTGACGAACTCGCGGGGCGCCCGCAGCAGGGGCACGTCGTGGCTCTTCCACTCCGGCAGGGTGATGCTCCGGTGGCCGTCGCATCGGGAAGGACCTCGGTCGATGCCGTTGATCACGATCCTCCTTCCCGCGCCCGCGCCCCCTGGAGCGCGCGAGCGTACGCCGAAGGCCGGGTCCGACGGACCGGGCACTGGATGCCTTCCAATTCTCGGTGGAGAGCAGTCCGAGCGGCAATGATGAAATGACGAACGCGGCCCGAAATCCCCGCCTCTGCCGGATATGTTCCACACTCTCGATGCGGCCATTCGGCTGACCGGGCGGTGAGCGGAGGGTGTACGGCCTGAAACGTTCCGGTGTACGCCCGCCCCGCGCCCGTACGCGCCGCCCGGCCGGGCCGCCGACGCAGCACGGGTTTCCGGCCACCGCCCGCCCGCCCGCCCACCGCCGCTCGCCGCCTGCCGCCGCCCGCCGCCGCGCGCTGGGCGTCGGACGCTCGGAGCCGGACGTTCGGAGCCGGACGCTCGGAGTTGGACGTCAGCGGCCGGGACGTTCAGGGGCCGGTCTCATCCCCGGACGGCGAGGACGAGCGGGAGCACGGCAGTGGCTCCGGCCTGGCGGAGCAGGCGGGCGGCGACCGTCAGCGTCCAGCCCGAGTCCACCAGGTCGTCGACCAGGAGGACCGGGCCGGGCGCGGCGGCCAGTGCCTCGGCCAGGCCGGGCGGGAGGGCGAGCGCCCCGGCGACCGAGCGCAGCCGTTGGGCGCTGTTGCTGCGCGGGCCGTGCGGCGGCTCCCCGGTGGCGTACTCGATCCGTCCGAGCAGCGGCATCCGGCCGATCGAGGCCAGGCCGCCGGCCAGGTCGGACACCAGTCGGGGCCGGGTGGAGGAGTCGAGCGCGACCACCCCGACCGGGCGGGCGAGCCGCTGCCCGTCCTGGTCGGCCGGAGCGGCCCAGCCGCCGGGGCCCTTGGCCCAGTCCGCGACCACCCCGACCATCGCGTCCAGCACCTCGCGCGGCAGCGGCCCGTCCGGGGAGCGTTCGTCCAGCAGCGAGCGCAGGCGGCTGCCCCAGCCGATGTCGGACAGCCGGCCCAGCGCGCGCCCCGGCTCGGCCTGCTGGGCGGCGGGGATCCGGCCCTTGAGCGGGACGCCCAGGGACTCCATGCCGGTGGGCCACATCCGCCTGGTCTCGAAGGAGACGCCGGGGCGGCCGAGCGCGGCCCGGGCCGCGTCCAGCGCCCCGGCGGAGACCCCGGCGGTGTGCCGGGGCGGGGAGCAGCGGTCGCAGCGGCCGCACGGGGCCGCCTCGGGGTCGTCGAGCTGACGGCGCAGGAACTCCATCCGGCAGCCCTCGGTGGCCACGTAGTCCCGCATCGCCTGCTGCTCGGCCTCCCGGGCCCGGGCGACCTTGGCGTACCGGGCGGCGTCGTACAGCCACGGCTCGCCGGTGGCCTCCCAGCCGCCGCGCACCCGGCGGACCGCGCCGTCCACGTCGAGCACCTTGAGCATGGTCTCCAGCCGGGTTCGGCGCAGGTCCACCGAGGTCTCCAGGGCCGCGGTGGAGAGCGGGCGGCCCGCCCCGGACAGCGCGTCCAGCGTGCGGCGGACCTGCTCCTCGGCGGGGAATCCGACCGAGGCGAAGTACCGCCAGATCGCCTCGTCCTCCCGGCCCGGCAGCAGCAGGACCTCGGCCCGGTCCACGCCGCGGCCGGCCCGGCCGACCTGCTGGTAGTAGGCGATCGGCGAGCTGGGCGAGCCGAGGTGCACCACGAAGCCGAGGTCCGGCTTGTCGAAGCCCATGCCGAGCGCGGAGGTGGCGACCAGCGCCTTGACCCGGTTCTCCAACAGCGCGGACTCGGCCTCGCGGCGCTCCGCGTCCTCGGTCCGCCCCGAGTAGGAGGCGACCGGGTACCCGCGCCCGCGCAGGAACTCGGTGACCTCCTCGGCGGCGGCCACCGTGAGGGTGTACACGATGCCGGAGCCGGGCAGGTCGGGCAGGTGGTCGGCGAGCCAGGCCAGCCGGTGCGCCGGGTCGGGCAGCGGCAGCACGGCCAGGCTGAGGCTCTCCCGGTCCAGCGGCCCGCGCAGCACCAGGGCCTGTTCGTCGCCCGCGCCGGTGCCGAGCTGCTCCGCGACGTCCGCGGTGACCCGGGCGTTGGCGGTCGCCGTGGTGGCCAGCACCGGGACGCCGGGGGAGAGTTCGGCGAGCATGGTGCGCAGCCGCCGGTAGTCGGGCCGGAAGTCGTGCCCCCAGTCGGAGATGCAGTGCGCCTCGTCCACCACCAGCAGGCCGGTGGAGGCGGCGAGCTTGGGTAGTACGTGGTCGCGGAAGTCCGGGTTGTTCAGCCGCTCCGGGCTGACCAGCAGGACGTCGACCAGGCCGTCGGCGACCTCCTGCTGGATCTCCGACCACTCCTCGGGGTTGGCCGAGTTGATCGTCCGGGCGCGGATGCCCGCCCGGGCGGCCGAGTCGACCTGGTTGCGCATCAGGGCGAGCAGCGGGGAGACGATCACCGTCGGCCCGGCGCCGCGGCCGCGCAGCAGCGCCGTGGCGATGAAGTAGACCGCGGACTTGCCCCAGCCGGTCCGTTGGACGACCAGGGCCCGGCGGCCGTCCACCACCAGGGCCTCGATGGCCTTCCACTGGTCCTCGCGCAGGACCGCGCCGGGGCCGGCGAGGTCGCGCAGCACGGCTTCCGCGGCGGTCCGGACGGCGTCGCGGTCGGCGGGGGTGGTCGGGTGGGGCTCGCGCGTCTGCATGGGGTCATGGATACCGTGCGGCACGGACGGACCGCGAATGGCGGCCTGTGGACAGAGTGGCGTCCATCGTTTTATATGCCGCTGAATCGTCATGAAGCCGGTGAAAACTGGGCCATTCGGGGGAGGAGATGCTGAACCCCCTGATTTATCCACAGGGTCGGACGAATTCTCCCCAGCCGGGCGCGATCCGGTCCAAGCTTCCGCCATGACCGCAGACGACCGCACCACCACCCCCGCCCCGCACCCCGGCCACCTCCCGGTCCGGCTGCGCGGCCCCGCCGACATGGCGGAGATGCTCCCCTACCTGCTGGGCTTCTTCCCCGACGACAGCATCGTCGCGGTGGGCCTGCAGGGCACCGCGCTCGACCAGGGCGGCGTGATCCGGATCGACATCCCGGAGGACCCGGCCGAGTGGGAGCGCACCGCGGAGGAGTCCGCCCGGCTGCTGATCGAGCTGTCCGAACAGCGGGACCGCCGCCCCGTCCAAGTCCTGCTCTACCTGTGCCGGGACCCGGCCGGCCCGGCCCGCACGCCCGGAGGCGGGCACGGCGTGCTGACGGGCCTGCGCCCGCTGGCCGCCGCGCTCGCCCGGGCCTTCCGCAACGAGCAGGTGGCCGTCAAGGAGTCGCTGTGCGTCTCGGCCGGCCGCTGGTGGTCCTTCCTGTGCACCGGGGCCGACTGCTGTCCGCCGGACGGCACCCCGGTCCGGGCGGCCCACCAGCCGAGCCCGCTCGCCGCGGCGGCCACCTTCGCCGGGCTCGCCCCGCGGGGCAGCCGCAAGGCGATCGTGGCCGGGCTGGCCCCGATCGGCCCGCCGGGCTCCGAGACGCAGCGCCGGGCCCTGGAGGACGCCGGGCCGCCCTTCGTCCGCGAGCTGGCCGGCCCCGGCGGCCGGGCCGCCTCGGTCGAGCGCACCGCGGAACTGCTCGCCGGGGCGATGGCGGAGTTCCGCGCCGGAGCCCGCGAGTTGGACGCCGCCCGCACCGCCAGACTGCTGATCGGCATGCAGGACAAGCTCGGCCGCGACCGCGCCGCCGAGTACGCCGAACCGGACGAACTCGCCGCCGCCCAACGGCTGTGGCGGTTCCTGATCCAACGCTGCGTCGACCCGTTCGAACACCTCGCCGCCCCGCCGATGACCCTGCTGGCCTGGACGTCCTGGCTGGCCGACGACTCCGCGACGGCCCGGGTCGTGCTGGCCAGGGCGCTCGAACTGGAGCCGGACTACACCCTGGCCCAGCTCTTCTACGAATCACTGAACTGCGGCATCTCCCCGGACGCCCTGCTCCAGGTGATCCGCCGCGAGCGCGCCGCCAGGCTGCGGGCCGGGCAGCCCCCGGTCCTGCCGGAACCCCCGCCCCCGACCACCCCCGCCGACCACCCGGTGCGCCCGGCGGCTCCCACCGGGGGAGACGGCGGCGGAGGGAGGAACGGGGGAGCGGCCGCCGACGGCGGCACCGCCCCGGCCGACCGCCCCGCAGCCGGTTCGGAACCCGCTCCGGAGTCCGCTCCGGACGGGCCCGCCCCGGGTGGCGACCGGAGGCCCGCCCCGCCCGATCCGCCCGCGCAGGCCGGGCAGGCCGACGGCCCGTCGCCCGCGGCCGGCCGGTCCGAGCGGGGGCAGCGCCCGCGCCCCCAGCGGGCCCTCCCGGCGGTCCCCCGCGTCCGGCAGGTCCGGACGCGCCGAAGCCGACACGCGATCGGAGACTGACATGCGCACCCCCGTGCAGTGGTGGCGCGGCGTCCGGCTAGACCTCGCCGCGCGCCATCCGGATCAGCCGGTCCAGCACCGTCCGGCCGCTGGTCCGCACCCCGTCGTGCTCCCACTCGTTGGTGACCCAGACCCGGGTCCGGGCCACCGCGTCCGCGGTCTCCAGCGAGTGCGCCGTGTCCACGTACATGTCGTCGTGGTACACCGCCGCGTACACCGGCACCTCGTTCGCCGCCAGGCGCGACAGGTCGTACAGGTCGGGCCAGTCGGTGCGCTCCGCCAGCAGTTGCGCCGCCCCGCGCAGCGGGCGCAGCGCCGGGTCGGTCTCGAACATCCAGGGGTGGATCATCTCGCCGGTGAGCAGCACCGGTCCGTCCCCGGCCAGCGCCGCCGCGGCGTCGAACTCGGGGAACTCCGCGCGCACCCGCTCCGCGGACCAGTCGGTGGCCCCGGGGTCGACCGAGCGCTGCCCGTAGATCGACTCGTGCAGGACGGCGTAGAGCGGGTTCTGCGCGAAGGACAGGTGCGACTGCACCCCGGCCAGGAAGGTGTCGGACAGCTCCGGCCCGTCCGCCCCCTCCACCCAGGCTTCCTCCAGCAGGTAGTGCAGGACGCCGGAACCGGAACCGCCGCCCAGCAGGATGCCCAGCGCCTGGAACGCCCGCACGGTCAGCGTCCCGCCGTCGGGGAGGGTCGCGGGCTCCTCGACCAGGTGCGCCGCGATTCGCCGTACCGCCGCCACGTCCTGGGGGAAGCGCGCGTAGTGCCCGGCGTTCTTGCGGGCGACGCGCGGGTAGGCCGCCCGGTAGACCTCGTCCGCCGAGCGGCGCAGCCCGGCCAGCCCGCCGGTGACGAACGCCTCGCGCAGGTGCTCCGGGGCCAGCGAGAGGTAGGTCAGGGTGCAGAAGCCGCCGAAGCTCTGCCCCAGCAGGCTCCACCGGCCGTCAGTGCCGAGCAGCTGGCGGCGGATCAGTTCGGCGTCCCGGACGATCGAGTCGGCCCGGAAGTGCGCCAGGTACTCGGCCTGCTGCCGGGCGTCGCCGCGCCGGGCCAGGGTCTGGCGGTTGGCGGGGGTGGAGCGGCCGGTGCCCCGCTGGTCCAGCAGCAGCACCCGGTAGTCGTCCAGCGCCCGGTCCAGCCAGCCGTCCCGGCCCGTCGGCCGGTTGGCCTTCCCGCCGGGGCCGCCCTGCAGGTACACCAGCCACGGCAGTTCGTCGTGCTCGCGTCCGGCGGCCACCACCTCGCGGGCGTAGACCTCGATCGTCTCGCCGCCGGGGGCGCCGTGGTCCAGCGGCACCCGGAAGACGTGGTCGGTGGTGACGATCCCGGGGAGGCGGCTGAGGGAGGACATGCAACTCCTAGGTGCGAGCTGGTCACAGGCTGGTCGCGACGCCGGACACCGGGGTCGCCGGTGCGTCCGTCGCCGTCCTCGCACCGTATCCTGGCGTCGGACAGGAGCCGCCGGGGGGCGTCCGCCGCGTGCGGAGAACCCCGAACGGCACCACGACACAGCGGGCGCCCCGGGTGTCGGCCGCGGAGCACCGAACGACCATCGGCTCGCGGCCGCCTCCGACCGGACGTCCGCCGCACGGGCGTGACCTGGGGCAGGTGTGGGGCGTTCACTCTGCAGAACGCCGCCACCCGAACCGGCACTCCCGGTCCGACCACGGCCGGGCCGACCGCGTGGGGCACCGGCCACGCGTCGCTCGACCCGGTGCGGCCGGTCCCCGGTCGGCCCCGGAGCCCGGACCGGGACGCCGCCCCGGCCGGGGCGGGGCCCCGGAGGTGCGGTCCGACCAGAGTCAGAGCCGCGTGTTCCGGCGGCAGAGCAGCACAGTCCGCGATCGAGCACGCTCGCGGCCGACCGAGCCCGCAGCCCTCGGCCGGTCGGGGGGAGGAGAGCCCGGTGACCGACCCAAGGCCACCCCACGCAGCGCCCCAACCGCTGCCGCCCACCGGCCCGCGGGCCCAGGGGGACACCCCCGCGCCGCCCGCCCGCCCGGCCGGCCCTCCACCGCCCCGCCAGGCCACGCCCCCGTACGGCACGCCCGCGGGTCCCGTCCCCGGGACGCCCGGGGCGGGCCCGGCGGTTCCCGGCGCCCCGCCGCACGGCACGCCCCCGTACGGCACTCCGGCACCCGGCACCCCGCCGTACGGCACCCCGTCGGGCGCCGCCCACCCGTACCCGGCTCCGGCCGGCACGCCGCCCTACGGCACGCCCGCCGGCGGCGCCCCGTACGGGCCGGGCGGCACCCCGCCGTACGGCACCGCGGTGCGGCCCGCCCCGGGCCAACCGGTAGCGGGGCGCGGCGGTCCGGCCCCGCGGGCCGACCACCCGCCGGCTCCCGGCGGCGCGCCGGGGGTCAGGTCGGAGCAGGTGGCGGGCGCACCCGGGGCCGGCCCGGCCCGGCCCGCCGGTCAGGCGCCGCAGCCACCGCGGCCGCAGCCCTCCGCCGCGCACGACGTCCTGTGCGTCAACGCCCCCGGCATGGCGGCCTCCGGGCCGGACGGCCAGCTGCGGGGCCAGGGCCTGCACGGCTTCTTCCGGCACGGCGTGCGCGCCCTGGCCCGGATGGAGCTGCGGCTGGGCGGGGTGGAACCGCTCCCGCTGCAGGGCACCCTGACGTCCGCGGCGGCGGCCCGGTTCGTCGGCTCGGTCCGGGTGCCGGGCGACCTCGACCCGGACCCGGCGCTGACCGTCGAGCGGCTGCGGCACGCCGACGGCGCGGAGACGGTCACGGTCCGCAACACGGGTGCCCGTCCGGCCCGGCTGCCGCTGGAGATCGCGCTCGGCACCGACCTCGGCCTGCTCACCGACATCGCCGCAGGCCGCCGCTCGGCCGACCTGCCGGGCCAGGTGCAGTCCTCCGGCCTGCGCTGGGTCGGCCAGGGCCGGGCGGCGACCGTCAGCGCGCGGCCCTCGCCGCACGCCGTGCTGGCCGGCGCGGGCGTGCTGCGCTGGGACCTGGAGATCCAGCCCGGTGCCCGCTGGTCGGTCGACCTGCGCACCGAACTGGAGACGCCCTCGACGGGCCGGCCGCCGACCGGACGCGGCCCCGGCGTGCCGCTGCCCTGGTCCGAGCCCGAGATCCGGGCCGACGACCGCCGGGCCGCCCGGCTGGTCGCCCGAGCCTTGGACTCGCTCGGCGGGCTGCTGCTCGCCGACCCGGACCGCCCGACCGACCTCTACACCGCCTCGGGCGCCCCCTGGCGCTTCGGCCTCACCGCCGCCGACGCGCTGTGGGCGGCCCGGATGACCCTGCCGCTCGGCACCCGGCTCGCCGCCGGCACGCTGCGGGCGGTCGCCCGCCGCCAGCACCAGGCAGGCCCACCGGCCGCCGCCGCGGCCCCGGGTGACGCCCCGTCGGCTCCGGAGGGCAGCGGCCCGGCCGGGGCGGCGCCCGGTGCGCCGGGCGGGGCGAACCCGTCCGGCGGCGAGGCCGGGACGGCGGCCCAGGCGATGGACGGCGTGGTCCCCGGCCCGCTGCGGCACGGCGGCCCCGAGCTGCCGGCCAGCTGCACCGCGACGGAGGCGACCCTGCTGTTCGTCACGGTGCTGGCGGAGGCGTGGCGCTGGGGCATGCCCCGGGCCGAGGTCGCCGAACTGCTCCCGGCGGTCGAGCGGTCGCTCGGCGCGCTGCGGGCGGCGGTGGTGCCGGAGGGGTCGGACGGCCCGGTCGGGTTCGTCACCGACTTCGGCCGCCCGGCGGAGGAGCGCGCCGCGCGCCCCGGTTCGGCCCGGTGCGAGGTCCAGGCCCAGGCCCACCGGGCCGCCCTCCAGGGCGCCGACCTGCTGGACGCCTTCGACCGGCCCGGAGCCGCGCAGTGGCGAGCCTGGGCGGCCGAACTGCGGGAACGCTTCCGCGAGCAGTTCTGGATCGACGACCTGTCCGGCGGCCGTCCGGCCGCCGCCCTGCTGGCCCCGGACCGTCCGGTGCCGGCCGTCGCCTCCACCCTGGTCCACCTCTTCGACCCGGGCCTGGCCGCCGAGGGCGAACTGCACGAGGGCCTGCTCGACCGCGAGCAGACCAGGGTGCTGGCCCAGCGCCTGGTCACCCCGGAGTTCGACTGCGGCTGGGGCCTGCGCACGCTGAGCGCGAAGTCCCCCCGCTTCAACCCGCTCGGCCACCGCAGCGGCGCGGTCCGGGTCCAGGAGACCGCGCTCGCGGTCAGCGGCCTGGTGGACGCGGGCTTCGAGCGCGAGGCCGAAATACTGCTGGAGGGCCTGCTGGAGGCGTCCGTGCACTTCGAGGGCCGTCTGCCGGAGATGTACGCCGGCGAGCAGAAGGTCGCCGACTGCCCGCCCGTCCCGCACCCGGCGGCCTGCCGCCCGGCCGCGGTCTCCGCCGCCGCCGCCGTCCACCTGGTGCTCTCGCTGGCGGGCGTCCGCCCCGACGTCCCGTCCGGGCGGGTGGCCACCCGCCCGGCGAGCACCGCTCCCCTGGGCGCACTGGAACTGACCGGCCTGCGGGTGGCCGGCGAGCCCTTCTCGGTCCGGGTCAGCCGGATCGGCGTCGCGGTCGTGGAGGAGGCGCCGTCGTTCCTGCAGCTCGCCGCCGGCTGAGCACCCCGCCGCAGCGCGGGGCCGCCGGGAGGGGAAAAGGCGCTGTGGTCTGTGATTATCGTCAGAGAGACGACTAAGATCGGCCGCATGTCGCGTTATGACCCGTCGGCCTTCCCCCCGTTCGCAGTCACGGTTGACCTCGTGGTGCTGACGGTGCGCGACCACGAGCTGTGCGCCCTGCTGGTGAAGCGCGGCGAGGCCCCGTTCCAGGGGTACTGGGCACTGCCGGGCGGCTTCGTGCGGCTGGACGAGGGCCTGGCCGAGGCGGCCTCCCGGGAGTTGGCCGAGGAGACCGGGCTGCGCGCGCAGTCGTTCCCGGGCAGCCTCCCGGTCGGGCAGACCCCCGCCGGGGTCCACCTGGAGCAGCTCGCCACCTACGGGCACCCGCAGCGGGACCCGCGGATGCGGGTGGTGAGCGTCGCCCACCTGGTCCTCGCCCCGGACCTGCCGTCGCCCCGCGCGGGCGGCGACGCCAGCAGCGCCCGGTGGGCGCCGGTGAGCGAACTGCTCGGCGAGGAGCGGGGCGACGGGGTGCCGCTCGCGTTCGACCACGGCCGGATCCTGGCGGACGGGGTGGAGCGCGCCAGGTCCAAGATCGAGTACTCCTCGCTGGCCACGGCCTTCTGCCCGCCCGAGTTCACCGTCGGGGAGCTGCGCCGGGTCTACGAAGCGGTGTGGGGCGTGGTGCTCGACCCGCGCAACTTCCACCGCAAGGTGACCGGCACCCCGGGCTTCCTGCTGCCCTCCGGCGGCACCACGACCCGTCAGGGCGGCCGCCCCGCCCAGCTGTTCACCGCCGGCGGCGCCACCCTCCTCAACCCCCCGATGTTGCGCCCCGAGCCCTGCGCCCCGAGCCCTGAGTCCTGAGCCCGGCTTTCCGAGCCCGGCTTTCCGAGTCCGGCCCAGACCCGCTCCGGGCGGGGCGGCCGGGTCCGTTGCCGCCAACGGGTGGTGACGGTTCGTGAGGAAGGCGTCAGCGCGGCGCCGGGGCTGTCCCCTGTACGGGTGAGGTCGGTCCCCACGCCGTCCACGACCCATCCGTAATGCCTGGTTTCACCGCTTCCGCGTCCTACTGTGCAGGCTCAGGCCAGAAGGACACCCCCGGTCTGTCGGCGGGCGAGGGAGCGGACAGCGATGATCCAGATCACCGGACTGACCAAGGCGTACCGGCGGGGACGGCCCCCCGCGCTGCTGGACCTGACCTTCGACGCCCGCCCGGGGATGGTCACCGTGCTGCTCGGGGACGAGGGGGCGGGCAAGTCGACCGCGCTCCGGCTGATGGTGGAACTGGAGCGGGGTCACGGCATCACCCTGTTCGACGGCCGGACGTACCGGCGGATCCGGCGCCCGGAGCGGGAGATCGGCGTCCTGCTCCCCACCGGCCGCCCGGAGGCCGGGCACCCCGGCCAGCGGGCCCGGGCCCACCTGCGGATGCTGGCCGGAACGGTCGGCGTCCCGGCCCGCCGGGCCGACGACCTGCTGGAGCAGACCCGGCTCGCCGCCGTCGCCGACCACCGGATCGGCACCTTCTCGCCCGGCATGCACCGCCGCCTCGCGCTGGCCGCCGCCCTGCTCGGCACCCCCTCCACGCTGCTGCTGGACGCTCCCACCGAGGGCCTGTCCCCGAGCAACGAGGAGTGGTTCGGGGCCTTCCTGCGCTCCTTCGCGCTCTCGGGCGGCACCGTGCTGGCGACCACCCGCGCCCCCGAGGAGGCCGCCGCGCTCGCCGACCGGGTGGTCACCCTGGACGCCGGCCGGCTGGCCGCCGATCAGCCGGTGGTCGAGTTCCGCCGCACCAGGCTGCACCCCGAAGTACGGGTCCGGGGCCCGCAGATGGCCCGCCTCGCCGACCTGCTGGCCGCCCAGGGCGGCCAGGTCCGGCGGGACGGCGGCGCCGGCCTCGCGGTGAGCGGCATCGACCGCACCGAGATCGGCGAACTCGCCTACCGCAACGGCATCCTGCTGCACGAACTGGCCGACCGGGTGGTGCGGCGCCCGGTCTCCTACCCGTCCGCCCTGCCCACCGGCTCGGGACGCTCCGGCCGGGTGTCGATCCGGACGGTCCGCCAGGAGACCCCCGAGCGGGAGGCGCCGGGAGCGGAGGCGGCGGAGGCGGACGACCGGGCCCCGGACGGGCAGCCGGTCGCCGCGACCGTCGGACGCCCGGCCGGGCCGGAACCGGAGCGTCAGTTCGACCACCGGGGCCTGCAGGCCGGCCGCTGGGCCGCCGCCGCGCTCGCACCGCACCCGCCCGCCCAGGCGCAACCCCCGGCCCCGGTCGCGGCTCAGGCCCCCGCCCCGGCCGTGCCCGCCCCGGCGCCCCCCGCATGCACTGCCGCGCAGCCCCCGACGCTCCCGGCTCCCGCCGTCGACCTGACCAGGCGGACGCCCCGCGGGGCCTCCGCGCTCGGCGGCCCGGCGGCCCGCCCGGCGGCG
>NZ_JBSGET010000075.1:0-40031 GCF_053603035.1 Kitasatospora sp. NPDC004272
TGGGGCCCCGCCGCGGCGGGGCCCCATCCTCATCCAGGCGCAGGCCGGTTCCCGGCGAACAGACCTGAGGTGTGACGGCAGGTCAGCCGTTGGCGCGGGTGGTCAGCGCGTGGATCTCGGCAGCCGCGGTCTTTCACCGGGCGGGATCCTGACGAGCGAGCGCGGGATGCCTGGCGCGACGAGTACGAGGCCCGGTACTGGGCTGGTGGCGCCGGACAGCAAGCGGCGAGGGGCCCGCCACCATACGGTGGCAGCCCTCTGCCGTGGTGTGGTGGCGGTGGGCCGGGTCAACAGCCTGCTCCCAGGAGCTTGTTGACCGACCCTCTCGCGCCTCTGGGTCCCCGCCGCGGACGGGGATAGCGGCACCAGGCCGCCCCTGCCCGCAGCCCGCATCAGCCATGGAGGAGAAGGAGTTCACGGTAGGCGAGAGTAGGGCTTCGCGGGGCCTGGCAGGCGATCCCGGCAAGCCGCCGCGGGGCAGCGCGGTGGGCAGTGCCAGCGGTGGACGGGGCCGGGTGCCTGGAGCCGGAGGCCACTGCGGGCGCCGCGGTAACTTCCGGGCAGGTCGCCCGTGTGCCGGTGGTAGGCGGTCTCGGCTGCTTATTGCCCGGTCCGTTGCTTCCCGGGAGCCGGGGGCGGTGTGCGGGTGCGCTGGGTGGGCCTTGGCTGTCGGGTCAGGTGGCGAGGAGGGTGGCGGGGCCGGTGCGGCTGGTGAGGCCGCCGGGGCTGTCGCAGGCGGTGAGGTCGGCGTTGGCGAAGACGACGGTGATGACCAGGCTGTCGCCGTTGAAGGTGCCGGAGGTGACGGTGCCGGTGAGGGTGAGGAGCTGGGTGCCGGCGGCTCCGGGGCCCAAGGCGGTGCTGTAGGTGTAGGCGCTGTGGGTGCCGTCGTTCCAGGCGACGGTGGAGGAGCCTGAGGACGGCTGCTCCAGGACGGCGCAGGTCAGGTTCGGTGCGGTGCCGCCGCCGCTGATGGTGCCGGCGGTGATGGCGGGGTGGGAGAGCGAGAGGCAGGTCAGGTGGATCGTGCCGGAGACGGTCACGCTCTGGGGGGTGTTGGTCAGGCCGGGGGTGTAGGTGGTGGTGTCGGTGCCGGTGCAGGTGGCGTCCAGGGGCGCGGCGTGGGCGGGGCCGGTGAGCAGGGCGCAGGCCAGGGCCGCGGTGCCGAGGGCGGCTGCGGCGCGGCGGCGCGGTGCGGTGCGGTGCACGGGGATTCTCCGATTCTCTGGGCCGGTGGGGTGTGCTGGACCGGGTGCCTGGGCGGGGGTGCGGTGTCGGCCCTGCTGTTCAGCGGGCGCGCCGCCAACGTTCGCGGGACGGCGACCCCGGCACAAGGGGCGGCGGTGTGCGCGGGACGGGAGGGGTGCATCGGGTGGACGAGGCGGTGCGAACGGGCGCGCAGGGGCGCGCCGCACCGGCACCGCTACGATTGAGCACTCCCCCTCCCAGCGGTCGTCGCCGCGTTTGCGCAGTCCAAAGGACCAATGCGGCGATCAGGCGAATCCGACGTCCCTTCTCTGCCTCTGTTCAGGCTGCGGCAGGTGGCGGCACCTGACGGGAGGGACGGAGTTGCGCAGGGAGGTGGTTGACGCCTGGGGCCGGCCGACGGCCAGGCTGCCGAGCACCTGGTCCGGGCCGGTCGCTCTCATCTTCGTCGGCTGGCGGCAGCGGGATCGCCGCCGTATCCGCCCCGTGGTGCCCGGCCGGGCCCGGGCGGGAGCACGTTCAGGCCCGCGCTGCTGGCGGCAGCGGCCTTGTGCAGGTAGGGAAGCGGGCAGGCCGCGCGAGGCGGCCAAGGCTGCGCAGGTGCTGTTCCTTCCCGCCGCCGGTGGGCGGGAATACCGGGGCGGCGCGTGTTCAGACCCAGTAGGCGGCGACGGCCCGCATGGCGGTGTCGAGGTCGGATCCGGCGGTCCGGGCGCCGCGCGGGCACTTGGGGTTGCCCTTCTTGTCGACGAGGTTCATCCAGGCCACGTTGACGTCGCGAGTCTGGTTCGCGCACTGGAGGACGACTCGGGTGCAGAGGGTGGAGACGTTCGGTCCGGCGCACAATTCGGCAGCGAACAGCGTCTTATCGTGGATCTGGATGATGTGCTGGTCCGCCTGGTAGGTCCACACCAGGCCGCGGTGGCCGGCGTCCTGCGGCCGGGCGTCGGCGGAGGCGGGCGCGGCGGCGCCCAGGGCGGTGGCCGCGGTCAGGATACCGGCGGCGAGGACGGGCAGAGCGTTGCGGAACATATGGGTACTCCTTTGCCAAGGGGTGCCGTCCAGGACGAACGACAGCGGGGAGCAGAGCCGACGCCCGTTCCGGGCGGGCCTCGGGAACCCGACCGGAACTGCACACCGACTCCACTGGGTAACTTTAAGCAAACTCTCAGCTACTTCGAGTGCAGTGCATCTAGCACCGATCGTGCATCGATTTTCATCTTGCGCTTCGAGAGGCATCAGTAGCGCGAGCAGGTTCGCCAGAAACGATCGCCGTGGGCCATGGGCAACCATGCCTTCGAGCAATGACTCGACACAGGAATCGATGCCCTTCACTCCCACGCCGGACACGAAAGCCGCACCTGACCAATGGCATCAGAATTTAAAGAACAAGCCAAATAGTGATCTCATCGGCCCCATTCGCCTCTCGGCTCACTCCTGCGCACAGGCGGGCTTGTGCAGCGACCTTGCGGACAGGACGATGCAAGGACCCAAAACGTCGAAACGGCCGTCCGCCACGGAATTTCCCGGCACCGGTCCTGCTCGTCCACTGGAAGAAGAGGAGTTCGGCGTGCACACACGCATCCGCTCGAACAAGGCTCGTAGGCAGCTGTCCTCCGGGCTGGTTTGCCTTGCCCTCACACTGTCGGCCTGGACCGTGGGCACGGCGACGGCCCAAGCCGACCCGACACTCATCGACTGCGCAGGCAGCGTGTCGTCGACGTTCACCCCCGGCCTCCACCTGCTGCCGAGCACCGTCACCCTGGCGTCCGGCGGCCCTCTCGGCACGTGCGTCGGAGGAGACGCCGATCATGTGAGTGGCTCCTACTCGGCCCTCGGTACCGGCAGCCTCTCGTGCAGCGTCAACCTGCCGTTCCCCGCATCCGGCGTCGTGACGTGGCGCAACTCGTCCGGTCATGTCACCGACGTCTCGAACTTCACCGCCCTGGCCCTCCCGCTGCGCCCACTGGGAGAGAACGTCGTGGCCGTGACGGGAACCATCACCACCGGTGACCTCACCGGCCGCGGGGTCGTGCTTGAGTTCGTCCTACCGACGACCGCGCTGACCGCGTGCCTGACCCCGGCCGGCCTCACCGACATCTCCGGCCCGGCCAACATCACCGTTCTGCCCGTGTAGAGGCCTGGACTTGCTCCGCACTGACGGACGCCCCCGGTGTGGCGGTCAGGCCGCCAAACGCTCTTGTAGTCGGCAGGACTGCGGTAGCGGCCGGGCCGGCCTCCAGCGGGGCGGTTCAGGCCCCGTCGTGCTACGCGGCCTGGTCGTGCCGGGAGCGCGCGACCGGGCTCTGTGGACGCGCGGGTCAGGGCTTTTTGACCAGGCCCACGACACCGCCGTTGTCGCCGGAGGTGAAGGCACCGACGGTCCACACGTCGTGCGTGCCCTGGTTGACGAAGACGTGTGCGGACTCGTGGGGCAGGTGGTACTGCTGCTCCAGGGCGAGGGTCGTGAGGTCGACCTGGTAGAGGGTGTCGTCGAAGGTTCCGACGAAGGCGCGGTGGCTGGCCTGGTCGATGTCCACGGCGCTGACGTTCGGGCCCAGGGCGACCGAGCGGATGCCGGCGTCGGCCGCGTGGACGGCGAGCAGGCGGCCGTCTGTCGGGACGAGGACGTCGCCGCTCGCCGCATCCCAGCGGATCGACCACACGTCACCGACGTCGCCGGGCAGCGGCAGGGCGGGCTGCTCGGCGCCGGTGGTGGTGTCGAAGACGCGCAGGCGCGCGGGTTCGGCGGAGTCGTCCGCGACGAAGACCCGGCCGGCCTGCGGGTCGACCGCCATGGCGCCGCTGCCCGGTGCGCTCACCCGCGCCAACTGCCGTGCGGTGCCGTCGTATCCGAGGAACACCAGGAAGTCGTCGCCCCCGGCCACCAGGACGTGGTGGGTCGGGTCCACGGCCAGTGCGGTGGCGCCCCCGGGCGCCGTCACACCCAAAACCGCCTTGTTCTGCTTGGCCTGGTCGGTGGACCAGAGGTGGGTGCCGGACGTGTCCTCGTCGCCGAGGGTCCAGACCCGTCCGCTGCCGCCGTCCAGGCGGACGGCCCGGCGTTCGGTGCCGGTGGTTTCGACCTGGGGCTGGTCGTAGTCCGGTGCCTGGTAACCGGGGGTGTCCAGGGGCTCGTTGTCGGGGGTTTGGAACAGACCGTCACGCCGGTTGAGGGGGTCGTACATGTCGATCGAGCCCCGGTGGCCGCCGGAGAGTCCCTCGGGGTAGAACTCGGCCACTGCCGGGGCCTCGAACCTGCCGGGGTCCTGGGAGCGGAAAGTCACCTCGTTCTCCAGCACCCACTGCGGGGTACCGTCGGCGACCTTGTCGACCGCGGTTGCGGTTGCGGTTGCGGTTGCGGTCAGGGCCACCATCAGCGCACACGCCGAGGCAAGCAGGCGACGGGTTGTCGAGCGGTTGGTCATGCCATCTCCGTTCCGTCCGACCGCAGTTGCCCTGCAGTCGGGGCGGCCGTGCTGTCGGCGTTGATCGTTTTCGCGTAAGGGAATCGGCCTCGCTGGTCGGCCTCGCGGGGCGTGAGCCCTCACGAAGAACGTCCACGGAGAGGCCCCAGCAGCCTTGACCGTCGCACCGGGAGCGGACGGGCGGCGCGGCTGTGCGCCGGGACGGGAAATACGGACGCGGGTCTGAGACCGACCGGCCGTGCCCGCAGAGCAGAATATATCGGCATGGGAACGGAAAGTGATTGAGGCGGGCGGGAAGATTCAACCGCGATCCTCACCGGAAGTCCGCCGAACTACCGCATGCGATGAATCAGGCGGGGGGAACCTTGATTTTCAACAAGCCACTATCGAGCCGGGTGAATCCGCTCCGCAATCGGTTCACCCACGCTGTTTCCGATAGTTGCGCGGAGGCCGGGCCGTACCGCGTGGTACCTGCATCCCTGGGCCGATCACACAGTCCCCGTTGCGCAAGAGCGTCTCCTGTCGGCCGCCTTGGCCCTTCGGCCGGTCCGGCGGTTGCGCCGTTACCTGGCCGGCCGTTACGGCATGCCCACCGTCCGCATTTGGACGAACCTGTTGCGTGCGCGCACTGATGACCATGGCGCGGGTGCGGCCAGCCTCTTCCTGAAGCGGCGATGCCGGTGCACGCAGTCCACCCGATTCAACGGAGAACGAGGTGCAGTCGATGAAGACCATCATGTCCACGATGCGAAAGGCTCCGATCGGTGCGGCACTCGCCGCTGCCCTGGCCATGGGAGCGGTCGCCGCCGCGGGCGCGCCGGCCGCTGCGGCGACCGCTCAGGAGCGGCCCCGGGCCCTGGCGGCCACCTGTGACTCGATCGGCCAGGCCTACCGCAGCAGCGCGGATCAAGCCACGGCCCTGATGAACGCCGGCACCACGGCCGCCGACTTCACCGCTGCTGCCCAGGCATACATCCAGGCGGCCGACCAGGCCACGGCGGCACTCAACGGGGCAACCGGCTGCACGAACGCCCTGTCCCAGCAGATGACCCCGGGGATCATCTCGGCCGCCAACGCCTTCGGCAAGTGGGTGATGAGGCTGGGGGCGCCCCCCCTACCTCGACGCAGGCGGCCGGGCCGCGGACGAAGCAACCGCAAGCATGCTCGTCGCAGTGGGGGCGGCCTCCCCGACAGCCCTGGTGCAGATCAAGCTCAATCTGACGCTCCAGGTCATCCAGTTGGTGAACGCCCGGTGGACCCGCACCATCACCGCCGTCGGCCTCTGATCCACACACCCCGCCGCGGGCCGCAGGGACAGATCCGACGTGCAGTCACCCGGATCGCGTTTGTGACGGCGGTGGTCAGCCAGTCGCAGCCGGGCAGCCGCTGACAAAGCAGGCGGGTGATCCGGCCCGGCGAGGCCGGTGGTCCGCGCCGGGCCGGATCACCCCGGGAAGGCGTCTGCCACCGGGGCGCCGTGCTGCTTGATGCCCGTCCCGCACCCTGCGGACGGGCTGCCGGTCGCCGCATGGGCACGGCTTTGCGAACACGCCTGTGGGCAGGGGCTGCTGGCGTTGCCCGGGCCTGTCGGAGAGGTTGGGCGGGCGGGGGGTCACACGATGGTGGGGATGCCCGTTCCCGTGGCGGAGGTGAGGCCCTCGGGCGAGGAGCAGGCGGTCAGGGAGGTGCCGGGGATGGTGATGGCCTGGGTGGCGGTGTGGCCTTGGAACTTGCCTGCGGTGATGGTGCCTTGGAAGGTGTTGACGAGCGTCCCGTTCACGTTGTTGACGATGCGTTGGAACGCGAAGAGGCTGGTGGCGCCGTCCTGCCAGGTGAAGGTGCGCGTCCCGGTGCCCTGGGCCAAGAGGTCGGTGCGGGAGAGGGTGACGGTGGCGTGCTCGGTGTAGGTGCCGGTACCGGCACCCGGGTCGGTGCTCACGCAGATGCCCAGGTTCCCCTGGACGTCGACCTGGGAGGGGGCGGGCTGGTTGTGCACCCCCGGGGTGTAGGTGGTCGTGATCGACCCCAGGGTGCACACCGCGGCGTCCGCGGTCGCGGAGCCGGGTACCGCGCCGAGCAGGAGGGGGCGGGGGCCAGGGCGACAGCAACCAAGGCGAGGCCGCCCGTGCGGCGGCGGCCGGAAGCGCGGAATGACATCACGGCAGTTCTCCTTCGACTCTGCGGGGTGCGTACGGGTCGGTGGGACGGTGCGGGGCCCCGGCCTCCGGGCGCCCTTGTCAACATGCGTCCGATCGGCGTGCCGGTCCATGCGCCTCGCGCTGATTCGTTCGGCCCAGGCTGTCCCCCCATCTGGACGCACCGGGAGGCGAAATACCGTGATTATCCTATTTTGTTCCTTGGCCCGGCCTCACCGGGTCCGGGCGCCCGCTCGCGCCCGCCACCGCTCTCGATGGAGTGGACATGACGCAGCTTCCCCCGCCGATCACCCCCTACCTCGAACCCGCCGCGAAAGAGTTGGCGGAGGCCACCGACCCGCACCCGCGGATCTACGAGGTGCCGCCGCCCGAAGGCCGGGACATCCTGCTCGGCCTGCAGAGCGGCGAGGGCGTCGAGCGCCCGGCCGTGGACGAGGAGTGGGTGACCGTCGACGCGGGCGAGTGGGGCCAGGTCCGCACCCGCATCATCAAGCCCAAGGGCGCCACCGGCCCGCTGCCCGTGGTCTTCTACATCCACGGCGCGGGCTGGGTGTTCGGCGACGACAAGACCCACGACCGGCTCTTCCGCGAACTGGCGGTCGGCGCGGGCGCCGCCGGGGTCTTCCCGGTCTACGACCGGGCGCCGGAGGCGAAGTACCCGACCCAGGTCGAGCAGAACTACGCGGTCGGCCTCTGGCTCAAGGAGCACGGCGCCGAGCACGGCCTGGACGCCTCCCGCGTCGCCGTCACCGGCGAATCGGTCGGCGGCTGCATGTCCGCGGTCTTCGCCAACATGAACAAGGAGCGCGGCGGCCTGGACCTCAAGGCCCAGGTGCTGCTGTACCCGGTCGCCAACGCCGACTTCGAGACCCCGTCCTACCGGCAGTTCGCGGAGGGCTACTACCTCACCCGCGACGGCATGATCTGGTTCTGGGACCAGTACTCCGACCCGGACCAGCGCAAGGAGCCGCACGCCTCCCCGCTGCAGACCCCGCTGGAGGACCTGCGCGGCCTGCCGACCACCCTGGTCATCACCGACGAGGCCGACGTGCTGCGCGACGAGGGCGAGCAGTACGCCAACAAGCTCCGCGAAGCCGGGGTCGACGTCACCGCCGTCCGGGTCGCGGGCATGGTCCACGACTTCCTGCTGCTGGACAGCCTGCGCGACACCCGCGCCGCCAACGTCGCCCGCCACCTGGCGGTCGACGCCCTGAAGAAGGCCCTGCACGGCTGACCCGCCATCACTCCGCCCGCTGTCCGACCGCCCCGGCGACGGACAGCGGGCGCACGCCGATCACCCGCAGCTCCACCGACCACCTCAACCGATACCTGAACTCGCCCCGGCGTGGCTACTACCCTCCTGAGCCTTACCCCACCACCACGCAGCGGCGACAACCGGGCAGCCAAATAATCCGGGCCCGACCACGAGTTCCCGAACCACACCTGACAGGGAGTGACGTCCGGGCCTGCGCGTGGGCACGGCCGGACGGCGGTGGACGTGGGTGGAAAGGGGGTCCGAGGGGGGTTCGGGGGCATCGCCCCCGCACTGGTCCGCAATTCAGGTATTCCGGGCACCATCCCGAGTGGCGCGAGCGAGCCCAAAATCGCTCCGGGCACGAATAAGAATTCATCTCATTTGGGCTTGTAGGCTATTCACGTGACGATCGTGGAGCGCCTGGTGCCGGATGAGTTGTGGGAGTTGTTTCAGCGGGTGGTGCCGCCGGTGCCGACCCGTCCGCAGGGCGGTGGCCGTCGGCGCCACGGGGACCGGGAGGGTGCTGACTGTGCTCGCAGGAACAGAAATAGACCTGGCTGGTTGGCCGGCAGCAGCATCCGGCTCGCCGCTCGGTCGGCTACTCGCAGCTTCGCCCGCTGAATCGCTAGGAGACGTCCTCAACGTCAGGGCCTTCGGCCGGATGCTGCTGCGTTGCCTCCCGCGGTGCGAGAGCGTGGACGTCCAGAACCTCCTGCCTGGCGGGATTCCCCTGACCTTCGGTGAGTTCACGAGCGGAATCAGCCACCTGCAGCGCCGATACGACCGCTCGTCCGGCCGGGTGGCCTGGATCCGCACACAGGCCCTGATTGGTGCGGCAGCGGCCGGCACCACCGACTGGACCGCGCGGGCAGCCGCCGCGGTCGCCATGCTCCCCGTACTGCACCGCTACCTGACGAACCTGACCCGTATCTGGTGCCTCGGCCGCGGTCGACCACAAGAGGTCGCTGAGCTCCGTACGCTGCAGGACTGGGCCGACTCGTTGACGCTTCCTACCGACAACGCGTTCCTGTCCACACTGCCGGTCGGTGACACTATTCCTGGCGGCGGGGTCGACCACCTGCAACATCCCGTCGACGGGATTGCCAACAACCTCACGCAACGGCTTCCCCATGCTCAGAACTATCGGGCGCTCGCAAGCCACGTAGGAGGCTATCTACGATGCCTGCCCTCGCGTGTACGGGACGAGGAACGCTGGCACCTCATCGGCCAGGAGCCGCCGGGGTGTCCTCGACGAGCTGGCAGTGATCCTCACCGACCTGTCCGCCGTTCTCGCGGAGCTCGCCTGGGGAACGCTCGGGCCCAAGCCGCTCATGACTGAGGCGCGATCAGGGCCCTCCGCGCAGGCTCTCGTCCGCACAGCAGACCTCGCCCGCAGGACTGCCAACGCACGGGCCAGCGCTGTCCCAGCGAAGATCCAGACAGAGGCCAAGGACCTGGGGCTCGTCGTCCACCTTTACACCCGGCCTGCCTTCGACGCCGATACCGCAGAATGGCCGGCCGTCGAGCTGGCGGTGGGTGCGGAACTCAGCGACCTCACCCAGTGGCTGGCAGTGGCGGAGCAGCTGAGCACGCTGCTCCACGACGATCCCGGGTCTGAGGGCTACCGCAGGCCCGTCCTCCTCGTTCCTCTGATCGATGGCAAACCGGTCAGGCTCCTGGCACGTCAGCTCCAGAGCACGCTCTGGCCGGGTACCGGTCTCTTCGACACCTGGGAGACGACACTTCCCGAAGCACACCCGACCCCGCTCACCGATGCGTTGATCGAAGGCCACCAGGCGCTGCAGTGTCTCTCGGGGCTGGCATACCTGGCGACCCTGCGGGATGCCGACCCCCGGCATCAGGACGTCGCCGACCATGCGAGGGGGCAGTTCCAGCAGGCGCACCGCGCCATCATGGCGCTACGGCCCGGGGATCTGGTCGTCGGTGAGATCGCGGACTTTCTCGCCGCCCTCGCGCGTCGGGTGGGAAGCGAGAACGCCGAGGGCGCCAACTGCCGAGAGACGGGAGCGCCGAACCTGGCGGCTTCCATCGCCCAAGGCGGCACACGCCAGCCGACAGACGACTTCCTGCAGCTGGACGGCCTGATCACCTTGGCCCTCCAATGGGACCTCGACCCCGGCCATGCTGCGCAGCGCCTCGCAGGAGCCAGCAGCTGAATCCCGTCGCCGGCCGGGCATTCCTACCGACGGCTCCTCCGCCCGCGCTTCGGAATAACTTGCAGCGCATATTCGCTGAAGCGCATACTGTCGGCGTGGCATGGGAAGTCTCACTGGAGGGCGAGGTCGAGGAATGGCTCCTGGACCTCGCACAGCACCACCCGCAGACCGCCGACGAAGTCGTGGCCGCCATCGACAAGCTGGAGCAGGACGGCCCGACCCTCGGCCGACCGCTGGTAGACCGCATCCACAGCTCCAAGCACCACAACATGAAGGAACTGCGCCCGCGGACCACCGGGCCCGGTGAGATCAGGATCCTGTTCGCCTTCGACCCCGAGCGCCAGGCCATCGTCCTGGTCGCCGGGGACAAGGCCGGAGCATGGCGGCAGTGGTACGAGATCAATGTCCCCATCGCCGATGAACGGTTCAGCAGGCATCTGAAAGCCATCGAGGAGGGCAAGCCATGAAGTCCTGGAAAGACGTACGACCGAACGTCGTCACCGACCCGCAGCGCGTGACCGCACACCGGGAGAAGCTCGACGCCGAGGTACGGGCCTACCGCCTCGCCGAGATCCGCCGCGAGCAGGACCTCACCCAAGCAGAGGTCGCCGAGATCATCGGCATCACCCAGCCCAACGTCTCCAGGCTCGAAAGCGGGGCGCTCGACACCGCAGCACTCTCAACGATCCGCGCCTACGTCGAAGCCCTCGGCGGCCAGCTCCGCATCGTCGCCGACTTCGGCGACCGCACCCTGACCATCAGCTGACACGCTCGACACACCCACGCCTCCTCCACCCGCACGTCGGCGGCAGTCCTCGCCCGAGGAGCGCTGGTAGCCAGGCTGCGGCCCGGCTACCCGAGCGGAATCCCACCATGCCCTGAGGGCGACTCCCTCGGGGCGGCCGTCAAGCGACAGAGCGATCTTCAGGAACACCAGACGATGAGCAAAGGGCAACGAGCGGACGTCGCAGCAGGCTCCATCGCGTCCGATCCAGAGGCCCGGATCACGATGATCCCGGCGGGAGACCCCACGTTCGCCATCGGCGTGGGGCTGTGGCGTGAGAGCAAACCGCGCGAGACGTTCCGTTCCTTCGCCCAGGACCAGCTGTCCCGGCACGAGAGCGACGCCCCTGCGAGGACCGGCCGCGGACGGAAGGACGACGACGAAGTCCTTCCCGTGGTCGTCCAAGTCGTTCCCCGCCCGGACAACACCTACAACCCGGATGCCATCAGCATCGCGGCTCCGCCCGGCTACGGCGGCACCGACCACGAGCGGCACATGGCGTACATGTACGACAGGCACCTCGTCTCCCTCGGAGGAGCCCTGCGCAGCCTGGCGGCCCTGTCCCCGTTCCCCGTCGCCTGCCACGCCTTCATCAAGCTGTACGAAGTCGAACACGGCGAATTCGACCCGGAGTCCGGCCCGGTCCAGGAGGACGGCGGCGCTCCCGTCATCACCGATGCACGGCAAGTCGCGTACTGGGCTGGCGGGCTGCGCCTGCTGATGCCGCGCTGGGACAGGCTCCAGGCGTTGACGGTCGGCTACGCCCGAGGAGTCCGCCCCGACCTGATCCTCCCGTTCATCGGCCACTGGACGCCCTGGCTGCCCGGCAGCCGTACGGCGCTGGCGAGCCTGACACAGGAGAAGTCGTTCGACGTCACGCTGCACGCCGAAGGCGACGCCCTCACGGCCTCCTACGGGGATCTACCGCTGTCCGACCTGAACTCCACCTCCCAGGACTACTTCGATCGCACGGTGCTGCAGGTGCGGAAAATGGGTGGGCAGGCCACGGCCCGCGCCGAGGAGCACCAAGGGTCGCTGAAGGTGTTCGTAGAGGACAGCCGCCCGCTGGCCGAACGCAGCACAGGTCGTTGACGGCCGAGGCGCCGCGAACACCTAGGTCAACGGGAACGACGGCTCACCGACCGGAGAGCCACGAGAACCGTGCCGGCGAGCGACCGGCCTGGCTCCGAGTGGCCTGATCCTCAGGCTGCCCCAGACCGGTACGGGTCAGGAACCGGAGCAGTCCTGCGCCAGTGTCGGGGCGGGGGCCGGCAAGCTGCCCCGGCAAGTGGACGGCCGTGCAGCGCACTAACCGGCGGCCGAACCGGGACAGCAGACGTTGAGAGCTTTCCGAGCGCGTTCGAGGTCGGTGTCAGGCGGAGAAGGCCCGTAGGGCGAGTACGGATCCGTCCGGGTGGATGGAGACCGGGCCGCCCCACTCCTCGTCGTCCCAGGAAGCGGTCGGCCAGGTGGTACGGCGGGCGTGGGCTTCCGCTGCTGGGCGGCCTCCAGCTCGGCCCGGACCTGCTCCTGGTGCCGGCGGAGCTCTGCCCGCTGCTGCTGGAGCGCTTCCTGCTGCTGGTGCTCGGCCAGGATCCGCTGTTGCCACGCGGCCGCGCGGCGCTGCTCGGCTTCGGTGCGGTACTGGGCAGTCAGTTCGGCTCGGGGTGGGAGGCTGGGGCAAAGCCCTGCGGAGTGAGAATGAGGGTGCGCAGGTCGTTCCGGTCGGTCCGGTCGGGCTTCTGGGTGCCGATGATCAGCGGTCGGCGGCCGTCGCGTTCACTCTCGTAGCGGATGCGGTGGACGTAGCCGCAGGCGGCGAGGCGGTGGCCTCGGTGCGGTGCGCGGATCGGCACAGGGTCGTGCACGGCGGGGACGGCTCCGCCGCCACCCGGTTCCTACGCTGAGCAGCGATCATCCGCTCCCGTTCGGGCACCGCGCGGGCCCGACGGCCCGGCCCGCACCCCGGCCCCCATCCAGGAGGACCAGTTGTCCGCCCACCGCTCCGTCTCCAGCCCGCAGCCCAGCCCGGCCGCCGCCAGCACCGAGATGCGCTGCGACGCCCGGATAGTCCTGGGCGAGGACCAGTCCCTCGACATCCCGGTCCGGTTCGGCTACCGCGCCGACGACCCGTTCGCCGTGGCACTCGAGTTCCTCGGCCCCGCCGCCGAGGCGGGCACTTGGCTGTTCGCCCGCGACCTCCTGTGGGAAGGGCTCCAGAAGCCCGTCGGCCTCGGCGACGTCCGCATCTGGCCGCCCTGCCCCTGCCACGGCCGCCCGCACCTGCGCATCATGCTCCAGGGCGGCGACGGGTCCATCCTGCTGGACCTCCCGGTCCGGAAGGTGCGCCGCTGGCTGCGCCAGGAGTGCTTCGCGCTCGTCGCCCCGGGCTCGGAGGGCGACGCGATCGACTGGAACGCCGAACTGCGCGGCCTGACGACCTGATGCCGACACCGCGGCGCCCCCGCCATCGCCGAGGTGATGACGGGGCGCCGCGCTGCCGGGGCCCGAGCCGCTCACTCGCGGTAGAGCAGTACGGTGACACCGGCCAGGACCGCGCTGGCCACCAGGGCCCAGGCGAGCTGCCCGTGCAGCACCAGGACCGCGCCCGGTACGGCACCGGCCAGCATCGCGGCGACGGCGAGGATCCGTCGGCGCTGGCGGGGCGCGGTGCCGCCAGCCGGACGGGAGTCGGCCGCCAGGCCGGTCAGGGTGAGGGTGAGCACGGTGGTGGTGAGGTCCGGCACGCCGAGGCCCCGCACGGTGCCGTTGCGAATGCCCATCGCCACCGCGACCAGCGCGATCACGCCGTACTGCGCGGGCCCGTCCGCCCCCCGGGCGGCGACCACGGCGGCGGCCGCGCCGTACAGCACGACCTCCAGGACGACCGCCGTGCGCAGCCACCGGCCCCGCCGGGCAGGGGTGTGCCGGGCCGCGAGTCGGCCGGCCAGGACCGCACCGAGGAGGAAGGCGGCCAGCGAGGTCAGCGAGCCCGGGACGGAGAAGCCGGGCGCCCCGGCCAGCGCGAAGGCGATGACGACGACGTTGCCGGTCATGTTGGCGGTGAAGACGTGGCCGAGGCCGAGATAGCTCACCGCGTCGATCAGGCCGCTGACCGCGGTGAGGCCGAACAGGGCCAGCGCCAGCGGATGGCGGTCACGGACCTGTGCGCCGGGCAGCTGCGGCCGGGCGGCAGGGTGGGGATCGCCTGCGGAGGTGGTCACGACGTCTCCTCGTGGATTCGGGACCGCCGGCGGTCGGGAATCACCGGCGGTCGGGGAACGACGTGGAGGGGAGCTGCCTCGGTCCGGAGGCTCCCCTCCACGTGTTGTCGGGATGTCAGAAGAAGCAGGGGTCCAGGGGCGTCGAGGGCCCACCGGGCACGGCGAGGCCGCGGGCGGTGCGCCAGGCGCGCTGCTCCTCGGAGGCCGCCACGGCGCCCAGCACGCCTTCGGCCTGACGGACGCCGCCCAGACTGGGCGGCGGGGTGGCGTGGTAGCCGCCGAAGCGGGTGACCGGGCTCCATGTCGGCGTCACCGCGGGCAGGTCGGGGGCCAGCCCCTGGTGCTCCTGGGCGGCGTGCACGATCCGGCCGCCCACCACGGTGAGCACCGACTCGATGTGCGGGATGTCGGCCTCGGGCACGCTGAAGAAGTCCGCGCTGAGCACGGCGACGTCCGCGTAACTGCCCACGATCAGACGACCCTTGACGTCCTCCTCGCCGGTGAGCCGGGCGCCGCCCAGGGTGTAGAGCTCCAGGGCCTCCGCGCGGCCGAGCCGGTTGTGGTCGGCCGCCAGGCGCCGACCGCTGACCGCGCGGCCGGAGACCAGCCAGTGCAGCGCGACCCAGGGGTTGTAGGAGGAGACCCGGGTGGCGTCGGTGCCCGCCGCGACGGTGAGGCCGCGGTTCAGCATCGCGCGCAGCGGCGGCGCCTCGGCGGCGGCCGGGGCGCCGTAGCGCGAGACGAACGCCTCGCCCTGGAAGGACAGGCGGTTCTGCACGGAGACCGCGCCGCCCAGTGCGGCGATCCGGTCGAGGCTGTCCGGGCTCACCGTCTCCGCGTGGTCGAAGAGCCAGCGGTTGCCGTGCGGGAAGAGGCCCTCGGCGGCGAGCTTCTCGAAGACGGCGAGGTCGCGGCGGATCGTCTCGTCGTAGGTGGCGTGCAGGCGGAAGCCCCAGCCGTTCTCCACCAGCAGGCGGACGGCCTTCTCGAACTCGCTCTCGTACGAGCCGAGTTGCGGCCGGGGCTGGGCGAAGTTCTCGAAGTCGGCGGCGGCCCAGGTGAGGTTCTCCCCCGCGCCGTTGAGGCGCAGCCAGGCGTCGCCGTCGCCGGGGCGCACGGTGCTGACCCAGCGGTTGAGGTCGTCCAGTTCCTGCCCCGCGGTCTGCGGGAAGAGGTGGTAGGCGATCCGCAGCGTCAACTCGCCCCGGCGGGCGAGGTCCATGACGGTGCCGTAGTTCTCGGGGAAGCTCTGGAAGCCGCCGGCGGCGTCGATGGCGGAGGTGAGGCCGAAGCGGTTCAGCTCGCGCAGGAAGTGCCGGGTGGACGCGGCCTTGTCGGCCTCGTCCAGCACCGGCGCCTTGGCCAGGGTGGAGTAGAGCAGCAGGGCGCCCGGGGCGGCGATCAGCAGGCCGGTCGGTTCGCCGTCGTGACCGCGCACGATCTGGCCGCCGAGCGGGTCCTGGGTGTCCCGGGCGAATCCGGCGACGCGCAGCGCGGCCCGGTTGAGCAGCGCCGACTGGTAGAGGTGCAGCACGAACACGGGGGTGTCGGGCGCCGCGGCGTTGAGCTCCTCCAGGGTGGGCAGTCGGCGCTCGGCGAACTGGTCGGCGGACCAGCCGCCGACCACCCGCACCCACTGGCCGGGCGGGGTGCGTTCCGCCTGGACCTTGAGCATGGCCAGCGCCTGGCGCAGCGTCGGGATGCCGTCCCAGCGCAGCTCCATGACGTAGTTGAGGCCGCCGCGGATGACGTGCAGGTGCGCGTCGTTGAGCCCGGGGACGGCCCGGCGGCCGAGCGCGTCGACCACCCGGGTACCGGGGCCGACCAGCGGGACCACGTCCGCGTCGTCGCCGACCGCCTGGATCAGTCCGTTCCGGACGGCCAGTGCGGTGGCCTGCGGGCGGCCCGGGTCGTTGGTGTGCACCCTGGCGTTGCGGATGATCAGGTCGGCGGGCTGGTCCGGGGTGCCGGGGCGGAGGCCGGCGACGGGCATGGTGGGCAAGTCGGTTCCCTCGGTTCGGTGGTGTGCGGGGGGGGGTCGGCGCGGTCAGCGGGAGGTGGGCGCGGTCAGTGCAGGCTGTGCGCGGCGGACGGCGGTGCGGCGGGCAGCGCCCGGCCGCCGCCGTCGGGGCGGGGACCGGCCGTGGTCGCGAGGGTCAGCGCCGCGAGCTCCGCGCCGGCCCGGTCGATCCGCACCGGCAGGGTGTCGGTGAGCGCGTCGCCCGTCCCGCCCCAGTCCTCGGAGGCCGCGAAGACGGCGGTCGGGGCAACCAGGGCGCGCTGGTAGGCGAAGAGCGGGCGCATCGCGTGGTCCAGCGCCAGGGAGTGGCGCGCGGTGCCTCCCGTCGCGCCGATCAGCACCGGCTTGCCGGCCAGGGCACCGGGGTCGAGCAGGTCGAAGAACGATTTGAACAGGCCGCTGTAGGAGGCCGAGAAGACCGGCGACACGGCGATCAGCGCGTCGGCCGTGCTCACCTCGGCCAGCGCGTCGGCCAGCGCGCGGGCCGGGAAGCCGGAGACCAGGTGGTGCGAGATGGGGGTCGCCAGTGGACGCAACTCGTGCAGGAGCAGCCGTACTTCGCGGTCGGCGTCGGCCAGGTGGGCGGTGGTGGACCCGGTGAGGCGGTCCGCCAGCAGGCGGGTGGAGGAGGGCTGGCTCAGCCCGCCTGAGATCACGGCCAGGGTGATCGGTTCCATGGTGGGCTCCGCGGTGTTCAGAAGGTGGCGGGGGTGCGGTCACGCAGGGCGGCATGGGTGGGCGCGGCGGGCACGGTCGCGGGTCGGCGGGCGGCGAACTCCTTGCGGAGCACGGGCACCACCTGCTCGCCGAGGATGTCGAGCTGCTCCAGCACGGTCTTGAGCGGCAGGCCGGCGTGGTCCATCAGGAACAGTTGGCGCTGGTAGTCGCCGACCGCCTCGCGGAAACCCAGCGTGCGCTCGATGACCTGCTGCGGGCTGCCCACGGTCAGCGGCGTCTGCTCGGTGAAGTCCTCGAGCGACGGGCCGTGGCCGTAGACCGGCGCGTTGTCGAAGTACGGGCGGAACTCCCTTACCGCGTCCTGGGAGTTGGCGCGCATGAAGACCTGCCCGCCGAGCCCGACGATCGCCTGCTCCGGCGTCCCGTGCCCGTGGTGCGCGAACCGGGTGCGGTAGAGCTCGACCATCCGCCGGGTGTGCTCCTGCGGCCAGAAGATGTTGTTGTGGAAGAAGCCGTCGCCGTAGTAGGCGGCCTGCTCGGCGATCTCCGGGGAACGGATCGAACCGTGCCAGACGAACGGCGGCACGCCGTCCAGCGGGCGCGGGGTGGCGGTGAACGCCTGCAACGGGGAGCGGAATCGGCCCTCCCAGTCCACCACGTCCTCGCGCCACAACCGGTGCAGCAGCGCGTAGTTCTCCCGTGCGAGCGGGATGCCCTGGCGGATGTCCTGGCCGAACCACGGGTAGACCGGGCCGGTGTTCCCCCGTCCGAGCATCAGGTCGACCCGGCCGTCCGCGACGTGCTGCAGCATCGCGTAGTCCTCGGCGATCTTCACCGGGTCGTTGGTGGTGATCAGGGTGGTCGCGGTGGAGAGGACGATCCGCTCGGTCTTCGCGGCGATCCATCCGAGCATGGTGGTGGGCGAGGACGGCACGAACGGGGGGTTGTGGTGCTCGCCCATCGCGAAGACGTCGAGTCCCACCTCCTCGGCCTTGAGCGCGATGGCCAGCATCGCCTTGATCCGCTCGCGCTCGGACGGTGCCCGTCCCGTGGTGGGGTCCGCCGTCACGTCTCCGACGCTGAATATCCCGAACTGCAAGGGGTGCCGCCTTTCCGCTGGTCGACCGGGCCCGCCTCGGACCGTCCCGGCGAAACCTAGGCAGGCCGCGACCGACGGAATCGCTCCGCAGCGCATCGCCCGTTGCCCCTCAGCGCACCGCGGCCGGCGGGAGACGCGGCGGCGTCCGCCGGTGCAGTGTCGGAACGGTCCCGGGCACCCGGTGAGCGGACCCTCCGGCCGCCGCGCACCGGGCTGGGAACGCCCCGGTTCGCCACCTGTTCCGACAACGAACTGCCCACCGCCGGTGCGTGCACGGGATCGGAGTCGAGCGACCGTCGGATCCGGCCCGGCACTGTCGGACGACACCGGGTGCGCTCAGGGGCAATCGGCCGCCCGAGGACGGACCTAGCGTGTGACCCACAGCAGCCACACCCCGTCCGGAAGGAACAAATCCCGTGCCGTTCATCACCGTTGGCCAGGAGAACACCGCTCCGATCGACCTCTACTACGAGGACCACGGCTCCGGCCAGCCGGTCGTCCTGATCCACGGGTTCCCGCTGGACGGGCGCTCCTGGGAGAAGCAGAGCGCCGCTCTGCTGGACGCCGGCTACCGGGTGATCACCTACGACCGCCGCGGCTTCGGCCAGTCGTCGCAGCCGACCACCGGCTACGACTACGACACCTTCGCCGCGGACCTCAACACCGTCCTGGAGAACCTGGACGTGCGGGACGCCGTGCTGGTCGGCTTCTCGATGGGCACCGGCGAGGTCGCCCGCTACGTGTCCGCCTACGGCTCGGAGCGGGTCGCCAAGGTCGCCTTCCTGGCATCTCTGGAGCCCTGCCTGCTCAAGACCGACGACAACCCCGAGGGCGCCGCCCCGCAGGAGTTCTTCGACGGGATCGTCGATGCCGTGAAGGCCGACCGCTACGCCTACTACACCGCCTTCTACCAGGACTTCTACAACCTGGACGAGAACCTCGGCACCCGGATCAGCGAGGAGGCCGTCCGCAACAGCTGGAACACCGCGGCGAGCGGCGGCTCCTACGCGGCCGCGGCCGCGCCGTCGACCTGGTACACCGACTTCCGCGCCGACATCCCGCGCATCGACGTGCCCGCGCTGATCCTGCACGGGACCGGTGACCGCATCCTGCCCGTCGACAACTCCGGCCGCCCGTTCCACCGCGCGCTCCCGTCCGCCGAGTACGTGGAGATCGAGGGCGCCCCGCACGGCCTGCTGTGGACCCACGCCGAGGAGGTCAACGCGGCCCTCCTCGCCTTCCTGGCGAAGTGAACCCCGCCCGGCGGTGCGCGCCCCGGCCGGTTCCGGCGCGCAACGCCGGGGATTCCCCCTCGGGCAGCGCCCCGTACGTTCCCCGGCAGAACCCGTTCGGCCGCGACCCTGGGGTCGTTCGCAGAGGCTGTCACCTCCTCCACGAACGTACCGAACGGGTTGACGACACGACTCAGCGGTTTCCCGACGCAGTCGCCACCCCGTTCACCCGCGAGGTGGCGGCACGCGTCGTCCTGGCGGACGAGACGCCGGTGTCCGTGCCCGTCTCGCCGCGCTACGCCAGGTCGGACCCGTACGCGGTGTGCCCCTACACCGGGACGGCGCCCGGCGCGGTCGACCGGGTCTTCGCGCGCAGCCTCCTCGCCGCGGGGCCGCTCCGGCCGGGGCGCGGCACGTCGGCGACCGGTCTCACCGGGCGGGGAGCGAGTCCAGCAGACGCTGTGCGATCGTCAGGTCGTTGCCGTCCACCGCATCCCCGAAGGCGAGGAGGCGGTGGAAGCAGGAACGGGCCTCCTCGGCCTCCCCCAGTTCGATCAGGGCCCTGCCCAGCTCGATCAGCGTCTCGGCCTCCATCCCGGGGACCCCGATCCGTTGCAGTGCGAGCAGTGCGCTGCGCAGGTGGTCCGCCGCCTCCCGCCATTGCCCGAGGACGGCGTGGTCGCGGCCGAGTCCGCCGGTCGTCCGGGCACGGTGGATGTCGGCGACGTATCCGGTCACCCGGCAGTCGGGGGCGTCCAGGAACGCCATGATGCGCTCGTGCAGGGCCATCGACTCCTCGGCCCGGCCGAGTTCGCGCAGGCACGACCGGTAACCCATCGTGGCCTCGACCCAGCCGTCGTGGTCGCCGGCGGCCTCGTAGAGGTCGGCGGCGGCGCGGAGCCGGTCGATGCGCTCCTGCGTCTCGCCGAGCCGACCGTGCGGCCAGGACGCGTGGTATAGCGCTCGGGCCTGCTGGGCGACGTCCTGGGCGCGGCGGGCGCACTCCAGCGCCGCGTCGGCCTGCTCGACGGCTTCCCGGTAGCGGTGCTCGAAGGAGAGCGCCCAGGAGTACTGGTTGAGGTGGAACGCCTGCAGGCGGGGGTCGTCGAGCGCGGCGGCGGCCAGGCTGGACAGGCGGTAGACCTCCGCCCAGTGCCCCCAGAAGGCGGACAGGTCGGCGAACCGCCTCAGGGCCTCCACCGTCCGCACGACCCGGGTGTGCTCGCCGCGGGCGGCGGCTGCGCGCAGGGCGGCGAACCAGGCGGGGGCCTCGGCTTCGAGCCAGCCGCGGGCCTGCTCGGGGCCGTCCAGCGGGTCCGGGGACCGGTCCCGGGCCTGCGGCGGCGCGCCGGTGCCGGGTTCGAACCAGCGGCCGGCGTCCGTGACGGTGTCGAGCAGCCAGGTGTGCAGTCGGCCCTCTGCGGCGGTGCGCTCCTCGGGCGGGTCCTCGTCGGCCGTCCGGTTGCGGGCGAAGAGCCGTATCAGGTCGTGCAGTTGGTAGCGGCCGGTGAAGGCGGCCTGGAGCAGTCCGGCTTCGACGAGTTCCTCCAGGACGTCCTCGGCGTCGAAGAGGCCGGTGGCGGTGAGGACGGCGCCGTAGGCGGCGGTGAAGTCGGGCGCCGGGACGAGGCTGAGCAGGCGCAGCACGCGGGCGGCCTGCGGGGTGAGCTGACGGTAGGAGAGTTCGAAGGCGGCTTCGACCCGGAGGTCGCCGGCGGTGAGCGCTCCCAGGCGGCGTTCCTCGTCCGCGAGGCGGCGGGCGAGGTGGTCGACGCTCCAACCGGTGCGGACGGTCAGCCAGTTGGCGGCGACGCGCAGGGCGAGGGGGAGGTACCCGCAGAGTTCGGCGACGCGGGCGACGGCTTCGGGCTCGGTGTCGGCGCGCTCGGGACCGAGGATCCGGCGCAGCAGGTGGACCGCGTCGTCGCGGGTCATCTCGGTGAGCGCGAGCCGGTCGACGTCTTCCAGGCCGGTCAGTGGACGGCGGCTGGTGACCAGAACAAGGCCGGCGCCGCCCGTGGGCAGCAGCGGACGGACCTGTCCCTCGTCGCGGGCGTTGTCCAGGACCACCAGGCAGCGGCGCTCGCTGAGCAGGGCGCGCAGCAGTCCGGCCTGGCCCTGCGGGTCCTCCTGGGCCAGGCGGCGCTCCGACACGCCCAGCGCCTTCAGCAGCTTCAGCACCGCCTCGCCGGCGTCGACGGGGCCGTCCACTCCGTGGAGGTCGACCATGAAGCGGCCGTCGGGGAACTCCCCGGCCACGTCCGCCGCCGCCTTGACCGCCAGTGTGGTCTTCCCGCACCCCGGGGGGCCCGAGACGACCACCACCGACGTTCCGGCTCCGAGGCGCGCCTTCCCGGCGGCCTCGCGCAGCCTGGCCAGTTCCGTCCCGCGTCCGGTGAAGTCCCCGACCGAGCGCGGCGGCACGGCCGTTCCGGTCACCGCGGTCGCACGGGTGGGACGGGTGGCCCGCACGGTGGCCAGCAGCGACTCCCCCTCCGCGGCCGTCAGCCCCAGTCCTTCGGCCAGCGCCGCCACCGTGCGCCGCTGCGGAACGCGGCTGCGGCCGCGTTCCATGTCGCCGATCGCCCGGACGCTCACCCCGGACGCCTCGGCCAACTCCTCGATCGTCAGACGGCGCCGCTGCCGCAGACCGCGCAGCACGGCGCCGAACGGCTCTCCCTCGGACACAAGTACTCCCTGCTCTCACCGACGGGGCGCGCGACGCGGTCCCCGCGCGGGCGAAGGGCGTGTCCCGCCGCCCGTCCGCCCTCTGCTCGACGTTCTCCCGTGCCGCACTGGGCGGAGCTACAGCGTAGACGGTGAGTGTGGGCGACATTCACCCAGCTCACGGGCCGGACCGCGGGCCACCGACGGGCGCACCCGGCCCGACGTCCCGTCAGTCGCCGCCCGGAGGAGGGACGACGCACCCGCACCGTGCCGTCGGCTCAGCCGCGGTACCGGTGCAGAGCGACGTGCACGGTGTCGAGGACCTGGACGAGGGCCGCGCGGGCGGCGTCGGTGCCGCGCAGCGGATCGAGCACCATGAAGTCGTGGACCGTCCCGTGGTAGCGCACCGAGACCACCGCCACGCCGGCCGCCCGGAGCTTCGCCGCGTACGCCTCGCCCTCGTCGCGCAGCACGTCGGCCTCACTGGTGACCACCAGCGCCGGGGGGAGCCCGGCGAGTTGCTCCGGGGAGGCCCGCAGCGGGGATGCGATGGCCTCGTCGCGCCGCCGCACGTCAGGCAGGTACTGGTCCCAGAACCAGCGCATGGCCTCCCGGTCGAGGAAGTAGCCCTGGGCGAACTCCCGGTACGAGGGGGTGTCGAAGTCAGCGTCCGTGACCGGGCAGAGCAGCACCTGGTGCACGAACCGCGCCCCGCCGCGCTCCTTGGCGAGCAGGGTCAGCGCCGCCACCAGGGCGCCGCCCGCCGAATCGCCCACGGCGGCCACCCGGCTCCCGTCCAGGCCGATCTCGCCGCCGCGTTCGCAGATCCACTTCGCGACCGCGTAACACTGCTCGACGGCGACCGGGTACTGCGCTTCGGGTGCCCGCTCGTACTCGACGAAGACCACGGCCGCGTCCGTGCCGAGGGCGAACTCGCGCACCACCCGCTCGTGGGTGGCGGCGTCGCCCAGGGCCCAGCCGAGCCCGTGCAGGAACAGCACCACCGGGATCTCGCCGGGGCTGTCGACCGGCTTGACCACCTGGATCCTGACGTGGCCGGTCGGTCCCCCCGGCACCGCGTACCACTCCGTGGAGGTGGCGTTCCGGTCGAGCGGGTCGCCCTCCCCGTCCTGCAGGCGGGCCAGAGCGAGCCGGGCCCGTTCCGGGTCCGGGCCGGGCACCAGCGGGAGACAGGAGTGCCGGGCCACGAACGCTCGGCTGGCGCCGTCCAGCACCGGGTGCCGAACGGACGGGGGAACGAAGTCGGACACACGGTCTCCTGCCGAGAGGGCTGAGCGGGGGTGGCGTGGAAGGAAGGGCGCCGGTGCGCCTGGCGTCGGAACGCGCACTCCGTCCCGGGACGGGACGGGGCAGGCATCCGTGGGCGCGGGCGGTGCCCCGTGCGGCTCCGAGCGGACCCTACCCGTTGCGGGGCGGGAGGTCGGCCTCCCACCCGCCCGGCGCCGGAGAAAGGGCGGAGTCGTGCGCCGGGGGCCGCCCGGCGCACTCCTGCGCGGTGCGCAGGTCGCGCCACTCGCGGGGGGAGAGGCCGAAGGCGGCCCGGAACGCCCGACTGAAGTGGGCCGGGCTGACGAAGCCCCAGCGCTGGGCGACGGCGGACACCGTCGGAGCCGATCTGCCGCGGCGGGCCAGCTCGCGGCCGCACTCCTCCAGGCGGCGCTGCTGGACGAACCGGCCCACGGTGATGCCCTCGCCCTCGAACAGCCGGTGCAGGTACCGGACGGAGATCAGGTGCGCCCGGGCGATGCTCTCCGGCGACAGTTCGGGGTCGCCCAGGTTCCGGTTGATGTGGTCGCGGACGCGCAGCAGCAGGTGGCTGCGGGCCGTGTCCCCGTTCGTGCCGTCCGGACGGGTCCGTTCGGTGACCAGGGTGGCGAACAGGTCGACGACGTTGCCGGCCAGCCGGTCCGTGACGGCGGGCGAGCAGCCGTCCGCAGCGGAGGCCAGGGCCGCAAGGAACGGCCCCAGCACCGCGCCGAAGCCTGCCCCGGTGCCGATGGCACTGCCCGTCACCTGGCGGAGGTCGTCGTCCGGCACGCCCAGCATGCGGCGGGGCAGTTGGAAGACGCGGGTGGCGAACCGCCGGGGGTAGTCGAAGGAGTACGGCCGGGACGTGTCGTACACCACGAGGTCGCCCTCGTCGACCTCGGCCCGTCGACCGTCCTGGATGAAGGTGGCCGTGCCGGACAGTTGCACACCGACCCCCATCAGGGCCTCGCCGGAGCGGGCGATCAGCGCCGGGGTGCGACTGACCCGGTTCGCGTCGGCCTCCATGGTGGAGACCTGCAGGTAGCCGAAGCGGTCGGTGGCGATCCGGCCGTCGAACGGCCCGTCCTCCCGGGGGGAGACGGTCATCGGCACCAGGGTCCGGCTCACCGCGTCGTTCCAGTACGCGACCTTGTCCCGGTCCGGCACCGAGGCGGTCGTCAACACCAGGCTCAAGTTGCTCTCCGCTCATGGGAAGTGACTCCGGGGCTGCACGCGGACGGGCACCGGACGGGCCGCCGCTCACCCGGGACGGCGACGGCCGGCCACGGGCGGGGACCGCGCGGTCTGCCCAACCGGCAGTGGTCCCGTGGGGCGTCGGCGGGCTGCTCCGGCTCCGGCGCGGCCCGGGCTCCCGCCCGCACGGAACAGCCAAACAGTCGCCCGCCCCGGACTCCAGGCAGGAAAGCAGGCAGAACTCGCAGCGGCGGATCCGCCGGTCCGACGCCGTGCAGCGGCGGAACAGCACCGGGCGCGATGAGGAAAGAACCCAACGGGCCTGCGGACTAAGTTCGTTGGCGTGGCGCCGGCCCGCCGGTACCGCCCCGGCGATGCGCGGGGCGATCCGGCCTCCGCGAGCGAACGCCCCCGGCCCCACTCCCCCCGCACGCCCCACAGGTGCGTCCGCCCCGTCCGAGAGGAACCCCGATGATCGACTTCACCCAGGTGAAGGCCGCCCCCAGCCCCGACCTGCTCACCCCGGAGAACGCCGTCGTGCTCTTCGTCGACCACCAGCCGCAGATGTTCTTCGGCACCGGCAGCGGCGACCGCACCTCCATCGTCAACAGCACCGTCGGCCTGGCGAAGACCGCCCGGGCGTTCGACGTCCCGGTGGTGCTCAGCACCGTCGCCGCCGAGTCCTTCTCCGGTCCGATCCTGCCGCAGCTGGCCGACGTCTTCCCCGAGCAGGAAGTGATCGACCGCAGCACCATGAACGCCTGGGAGGACCCGGCCTTCGTCGCGGCCGTCAGGGCCACCGGCCGCGGGAAGATCGTCCTGGCCGGTCTGTGGACCGAGGTCTGCCTGGTGCTGCCGGCCCTCTCGGCGCTCGGGCAGGGCTACGAGGTCTACGTCGTCGCCGACGCCTCCGGCGGCGTCAGCCCCGCCGCCCACGAACACGCCCTCCAGCGCATGGTGGCCGCGGGCGCCGTCCCGGTGACCTGGGTGCAGGTCCTGCTGGAACTCCAGCGCGACTGGGCCCGCCAGGAGACCTACGGCGCGGTCATGGACATCGTCAAGGAACACGGCGGCGCCTACGGCCTCGGCGTCGTCTACGCCCAGGCCGTCATCGGCGCGCACGCGGCGGGCTGACGATGTCCGAGAACGCGTACCGCACCGCAGCACGGCGGAGCGACCGGTGAACCTCGGCCTGCTCGTCCTGCGGCTGGTGTGCGGACTGCTGATCGTCGGACACGGCGTCCAGAAGGTCAGTCACCACCTGGGCGGCGCCGGGCTGGAGGGCGGCACCCGCGAATTCCGCGAGGACGGGTTCCGCGGCGGCTCGCTCACCGCCCTGGCCGCCGGCGGCGGACAGATCGGCTCCGGCCTGCTGCTGGCCGCCGGTCTGCTGACCCCGCTCGCCGCCACCGGTGCCATCGGCGTCATGACGGTGGCGCTCACCGTCAAGTGGCGCCACGGCCTGTGGGTGCAGAACGACGGGTACGAGTACCCGCTGTTCCTCATCACCACGGCCGCGGCGCTCGCCGCCACCGGACCGGGGAAGTGGTCCGCCGACAGACTGCTCGGCCTGCCGTCGCAGTCGGCCTGGTGGCTCGCCGTCGCCCTCGTCGTCGGGACGGGCGCAGGTCTGCTCACCAGGCTCCTGCTCCACCGCGCGGCGTCCGCGGCCGAATAACCGGGGCCGCCCCACTCCGTCCCCCCATCCGCGCGAGGCCACCCGCCCGCGCCCCGGGCGGACGACCACCCGCCCGCGCCCCGGCGGGCCGGGCCGCGATCCGGCCCGGCCTGCCGGCTTCCCCGCCACCGCCACCGCCACCGTCACCGGAGAGTGCCACCATGGACACGACCGCCGCCCCGCCGAACAGCCAGCCGATGACCCAGCAGAGCGGTCCCGAAGCGCAGGGCTTCGGCACCGTCAAGCTGTACCCGCTCGGCCTCACCCACGACGCCCGCGCGTACTCCTGCCAGCGCCTCAACCGGTTGCTCGCGGACAGCCAGATCCTGTACTCCCTCTACAAGAAGAGCCACTGGACGGTGCGCGGCGCCACCTTCTTCCAACTGCACCAGCTGTTCGACCGGCACGCCGAGGAACAGCTGGCCCTGGTGGACGCGCTCGCCGAACGCGTCCAGAGCCTGGGCGGGGTCGCCGTGGGGGACCCGCGGCACGTCGCCGAACTCACCTCGATCCCCCGCCCCCCGGACGGCGCCGAACAGGTGCCGGTGATGCTCTCGCGCCTGCTGCGCGCCCACGAGTCGATCCTGGTCGACAGCCGGGACGCCGCGGCGCGCACCGCCGAGCTGGGCGACGACGGCACCAACGACCTGCTGGTCTCGCAGGTGGTCCGCACCGGTGAGGTCCACGTCTGGTTCCTCGCCGAGCACTTGGTCGACACCCCGCTCACCCGCGTCTGAACCGGATGGCCGCACCCCTCCCGTCCCCCGCCGCCCGGTCCCGTCCGCACCGTTCGGACGGGACCGGAGGCTCGTATGGCCGGTCCTTTCCGAACGACCGCGGCCCCAGTCGGGCAGAACAGGCACCGCGGTTCAGCCGTGGTCACGGCAACCGAGCGCGACGGCGGCGACCAGGGCCGTGTTGATCAGCATCGGTCGGCCGAGTCCGCACCTCTCGACCAGAACGGCTCCGACGGCAGCACCGACGAGCATCCCCGCGACCGCCGACGACCAGCGGCCGGACCGGTTCAAGATCGCGGTCGACACCGCCACCGTCGGCCCGCTCGACAGCCGCCCGGACCTTTTGCAGACAGACCCGTTCGCGTTCGAGCGCGTGGTGCGCGAACTCTTCACCGCCATGTGGGCTACGAGACCTGGCGCACCCAGAACTCCCGCGACGACGGACTCGACGCCGTCGCCGTCCGGCGCGACCCGGTGATCGCCGTCCAGGCCAAACGCACCAAGAACGTCGTCAGCCCCGAGGTCGTCAGGGCCCTGCTCGGCACCCTCCAGGACAAGCAGGCCGCCCGCGGCGTCCTCGTCACCACCTCCTGGTACGGCAAGTCCAGTTGGGAGATCGCCCACCGCAACGGCCAGCGCCTCGACCTGATCGACGGCCGCAACCTGAAAGCCCTGCTCCTCGAACACCTCGGCCTCGACGCCCTGATCGGACTCCCGAAGCTCCCACCCGGCTGGCAGCCGGGCGACGTTGCCTGAAGGAGGGCTTCACCAGTTCGGCAGCACTGGCGACACCTACGGCTTCCCGTGCGTCGGCCGCGGGCCGGGCCGTCCGGTGGCGGCCGGGGCACGGCCGCCACCGGGTGGTGTCACTGCCCGGACGGTGCGGGCCCCGTGGTGCCGCGCTGCACGAAGTGCGCCGTCGGGGACCAGCATTCGGGGACGGGGCGTCCCGCGATCCGCTCCAGGGCGGCTTCGGCGACCATCGCGCCGAAGCGGTGCACGTCGACGGTCATGGTGGTCAGCGGCGGGGCGGTCAGCCGGCACAGCGTGGAGTCGTCCCAGGCGATCAGGGACAGGTCGCCTGGAGCCTCCAGGCCGAGTTCCTTGGCTGCGGCGAGGCCCGCGACCGCCATCACGTCGTTGTCGTAGAGGACGGCCGTGGGGCGGGGGTGCGGGTGAGCAGTTCGGTGGTCAGCCGTGCACCGGACTCGACCGTGTAGTCGCCCTCGACGGTCACGGACTCGATGCCCGCCTCCCGGCACGCCTCCTGCTGGGCGAGGGAGCGGGCCTGGGTGTGCAGCAGGGACAGCGGGCCGGAGACCCGGGCGATGCAGCGGTGGCCCAGCTCGGCGAGCCGGGCGACGGCCTCGCGCACCGGGCCGCCGTCGTCGGTGCGGACGGCCGGCCGGGAGAGGTCCTCCGGCCAGGTGCCGACCAGGATCGCGGGCAGGCCCAACTCATCCAGGGCGGCCGGGCGTTGGTCGCCCTCGGTGAGGTTGACCACTGCCACCGCGTCGACCAGGTCGCCCTTGGCCCACCGCTGGTAGGCGGCCATTTCCTCGTCACGGGTGGGGACCACGTGCAGGAGCACCGACATGTCGTGCGTCACCAGGCGTGCCTCCATGCCGGCGATGAACTCCATGAAGAACGGCTCCGTGCCGAACAGCCGGGTCGAGCGCGCGAGGACCAGGCCCAGAGCGCCCGGCTGCGTGCGGTCGCGGTGGGTGAAGGTCATCCCGTCTCCAGGGTCGTGAGGTGGGCGCGGTGCACGGGCAGGGGCGGGAGGGCGACCCGGGCGGAGGAGCGGACGGGCTCCCCTCGGTCGCGGCCGGTACGGGTCCTCGTCCGGGGCCAGGCTTTAGCACCGGGGTCGGCGCCCTCCCGGCACGATCGGCGCTCGGCCGCGGCGGCGCCGACCGGCGGCGCGTGGAACCGTGGACCATCATGATCACCTCCGGTGTGCCCATGGCGGTGGTCTCCAAGACCCTGCGCCACTCCACCCTGACCACCACCATCAACATCTACGGCCACCTGCTCAAACACGCAGCCGACGAAGCGGTCCACGCCCTGGCCGACGCCCTCGCACACGCCGAAGCCCACCTCGACACCGGCCACCCCGACCGCTTCGGACGCGCCGCCTGACAACCCCAGGCCGCGCCTTCCGAAGGCTGCCGCTTCGCCCATTCCGGGCTCGGAGCCGCACCGAATCCGGTCGGCTCCGAGCCCGGCGCGCGTGCCGTCCGCGGCCGCGGCCATCCATCAAAAATCCGGGCGGCTTCGCCCTTCGCCGTCAGCGGTAAGGGAACTACCGCGCAGGAGCTGGTCGGCCACAGGCCGGGGCACCAGCAGATCGACACTCCCGCCTGGCCAGTGCACGGCCACCTGGTGCACCGCGAGAACACCCGCCTCCCAGCGGGTGAGCCGATCTTCTTCCTCTCCGCTGCAGCCCCGGAGAAGCGGCGGCAGGTCGATCGTGAGCGGGCGGCGGGGTCCGTCCGCGTGTCGGACGGCCAGCGCGCGAGCCCGGCCGTTCCACTCGTCGACCAGGCGATCCATCACGTCGAGAGCTTCCTCACGGCCGCGCCGACGGCTCCCGAACGCCCCGTAGACCGCTGAGACCGCCGCGCCCCTGCCGGCTTCCAGCCCGGTCCAGTCGGCAACGCACTCCTGCTGCCAGCGGGCCCACGCCTCCTGCAACAGCCACGACCCTCCCGGGCCCGGCGCCGCCAGGACCGGCCCGCCCTCGAACCCTGGTGCCGGCAAAGCCGCGGCACAGGCTGACTCCAGCAGAGCATCCTCGTCCAGCAACAGCGCCAGGTTCCGACGTACGCGCTCAACGGCATCAGCGAGGGCGGCCTGCACCGGCCCGGCCCCACGGCACGAGCCACGGATACGCCGCCACGACCGCATGGCTCTCCAGCAACTGCGTCTGCAGGCGCCGCCACCCCACGCACGCGGCATTCGGATCCGTCCGACCAGCCCCCGCCTCCATCAGAAGCTCCAGCTCCCCACCCCCGGCATCCGCCCCGACTCCCAACGGCGCCAGGGAGGACACCGCTTCGGTGAAAGCGGCGAACGGATGCTCTCCCGGGACCGGCCAGGCGCAATGCCCGCACAACTCCCCGATCGCCGGCAGTAGCGGCACCTCCCGAGAAAGAACTGCCGGCGCCGATCGCAGTTGCCCGCAATCCGCGCTGCCATGAAGCCTTCCCAGGCCGGACGACGACCGGAAACAGGCCAGCGGCAGGTCTTCGAACGGCCCCAACGGAACACCGACCGCAAGAATCCGCCCCAGCCGAAGCTCCCGCGTGTTCGGGTTCAGCATCGTGGCACCGCCCGAGAATCCCCAGGGCAAAGAGCGAACCCGGTCCGAACACCCACCAATGACGCTCGCCTTGCAGACGGACAAACACCCCCTGACGCGCCCTGAAGGGAACGCAGCAGCTCAACAGGCACAGGCAGCCTCTGGTGGTCGCGTGGTGGTCGCCCCGAAATGACCACCCAGCAGAGCGCCAGAGGCGCATACGAGCCAGAAAAGCGGGATAATCCCTCATCGATCAGGCATCGCCCGGGAAGATCACGCACAATACCCGTCAACCTTCTGGCGGCAGGTCACCCTTCCGGGAGAGTCCAACTCATCCGCCAACGAGGCCCCGCCTGCGACCATTCAGCCTCAACTCCAGCCCGAAAAAGGCGAGTTGTCCGGCACCGCCCGACATCGGCCGGCACCCTCAGGCCAATCGGGGTGCGATCACCATGCGACCACCACCCCGCAACACACAAAAGGCGCTTCCATCTTTCCGATGGAAGCGCCCTCCGACCTGCGAAAACTCGCGGTCGGGACGACAGGATTTGAACCTGCGACCCCTTGACCCCCAGTCAAGGGAGTTCGCCAGCCTTCCGATCGACCGTCTGCTCGACGGGTCCCGAGCAGGCGGTCAACTCGACTTCCATAAAATAGAGTTGGCTTACCAGCGCCACTCGCATACTTCATGTGGGCTGACGGAAGCTCAGCTGTGACAACGGCCAGAGATGTCCAACTGCGTCCACATGTGTCCACCGGTGGCAACCAGCGGCCAATCCGGCTGGTCCCAAAATGGTCCCACGGCCCGGCACCGGGCTCAGACACACGGAGTAACAGCCCTCCGCCAGCCACGCGCTACCTGCCGAGATGTCGGCCGAGACCTCGGCCTGCGGGTTCACCTGTCGCGCAGCCTCTACGGCGCGGATCAGGAGCACCTACCCATCGGCTACATGCAGTGAGCCTTTTCAGGGCGGCCACCGATCAGGTGACGGTCAGTCGATGGGGATGAGGGCAGAACGAACGAGGCTCCCGGGCGGTTGAGCGAGATGTCTCACGTCTCAAACAACCAGCCAGAAAGCCTCGTTGGTCACCTATCCTGCCGCACTGGACCTGCCACACGCGCTCGTCGAGTGGGTCACCATGCTCATCGTCACCCGCGAGGGTGACCGACGGTGCAAACTCCCGCTGCCCCAAAGAGCCCTGGTCGCGCTGGTGTACCCGCGCAAGCACGACACCCTCACCCAGATCGCCGCCGGCTTCGGGATCAGCGTCGGCACCGCCCACGCCTACATCCACCAGGTCACCGACCTCCTCGCCAGAAAGGGCCCCGGCCTGACCAGGGCCGTGCACGAAGCCGAACCCGAGTACGTCCTGGTCGACGGCACCCTCGCCGAGTGCGACCGGGTCGATGACGGCCGCGCCGACTACTCGGGCAAGCACCGCCGCCACGGCGTGAATCACCAGGTCATCACCGGCTCCACGGGCAAACTCGTGTAAATCTCCCGCGCCCCGCCTGGCCGCACCCACGACCTGACCGCCGCCCGCACCCACCGTATCGTGAAGACCTGCGTCCGGCTCCGTATCCCGGCCCTGGCCGACATGGTGTCACGGGCGCCGACGGAACGTTCGCGGTTCCCACGAGGCGCCCGCCCCGCGGAGAACTCACGGACGGGCAGCGGTCGCTGAACTGGGCACACGCCCGGCTCCGCTGCCCCGTCGAGCGCGGCGTGGCCACCGTGAAGCGCTGGAGGATCTTCCGACATACTCGCTGCGGCCCGAACTGGCTGACGTCAGCAGCCAAAGCAGTGCTCACCCTTGAGCTGCACCGCTGAAAAGGCTCACGCAATCAAGTTCAGTAGCAAGGACGCGCTACAGATCACGATCTGCAACTGCCGTGCCTGATGGCCGCCGTCCACACCCTCATGATCCACAGTTCTACGACCAGCGAAAAATCAGGATGGAAGAGGATCGCTGCTTTGATCCATTTCCCCCGGAGCCATTCCTCCCGACATGAGACTGTCCAGGCAATCGGGCAAAGGATGACCCCTCCGGCGGATGGCCAGAACGAGTGCAGGAACTAATGAAAATAAGAAACGCGAGGCATGTTTCCATGCCTCGCGAAATAGCTTATTTATGTGCTAGGAATGATTTTCAGTCGGTTCGGTCTTCTCCCAGAGGTCCTCGAATTCTTCGGGAGTGATCCTGTCTCCATCGCTGAACTCTCCAGAAGTGAGCCTTGGCTCGGTTAGGAGCATTCCGATGTCGTCATCGAAGTCATCCCGAGAAGAAAGCCACCTTTCCCCAACATTGGAGACCTGCCGAGTGGGAACCCCATTGGTGAATTCAATATAAAGAGTGGCATCATTCCCATGCCATGTCTCAAGGAGCGTTTTGAAGTATTCTTTCACTTTTTTATCCCTCCGAGAAGGGCGTCGTTCCACTTCCTGTGATGCGCCCAGAAACGTCGAGATCTTCACTGGTCCTAATTATCATAACATTGGGAACTGGTACTTCGAATTCGATGCCGGAGACATCCACGGCCACCCACCGGTTGGAGCGCTGCCAGTTTGGCGAAGTGGCCCGGCCAAATATTCTTCCGACCAGCTGATTTCTGGAAATCCCGCCCTTTTGGGCGTCCTTCGGATTGAGGGTCTGCTTATTTGCAGCGGTGACCCGCGTTGGCGCGATGTCGGTCAGGTATACGCCTTCCCCGTGGCGCGTGTGCTCATAGCCCTCAGCCCTGGATGCCTTTATGATATTGGATGTAAGGATCCCCTGCATTCCCTTCTCGTCCGTGTAGTGGTACAGGGTGGCACCTGCCCCTCCACTGCCGATATTACTTGAACTGCTTTTACCATCGGTGGGTTCGGGCTTCGGGGTGGCGGGGGCCGAGGGGTCGGCGGGCCCCTTCTTCAGGTTCACTCCGCTGTTGGACTCCTGTACTGCCTCCTCCGCCTGGATCCGGGCGCCCTGGAGTGTGGCCAGGTTTCGTTCGGCCGCGATGGTGGCCTCGCTGGCCGGAGCTTCACCAGCTGTGATCGCACTGTTACCCGAAGGCTTCTTCGGGGTCTCCGGCTCGGCGTGGGCGCCGCCGCCCGTCTTGGGGCCGGGCATCACCGGGCTGAAGACACCGCCGCTGCCCCCGGTCATCCCCGAGGCGATGCCGGTGCGGTAGTTGGCGTTGTTGAGGTGGCAGAAGATGGCCCGCCAACCCGAGAGTCCGGTGCAGTCCTGAGCGTCCGGGATCTGCCAGCTGCTGGCGCCGGAGTTGCCGTCGATGGTGTTCCCGCAGGTGGTCTGGCCCAGCAGGTAGCTGGAGACCCGGGAGTCGACGGCGCCGCATGCGGTCTGCTTCGTCGACTGCGCCGGCTTCGGGTCGTAACCGCCGCCGTCCGCCTGGGCCACGTTGAACAGTCCGTTGGGGTCGCTGCCGCCGACGGGGTTGTCGCCCGCGTAGCTGTAGCCGCCCATCTGGTTGGGGTCACCGGCTTCGAACACCGGATCGGCGGTGAGGAAGCGGCCGAGGACAGGGTCGTAGTGGCGGGCGCCGAGCAGATCGAGGCCGGTAGTGGTATCGGCGGGCTTGCCGAGGTAGCCCCGGTTGTCGGCCCAGACCGAGGGCTGGGTGCCACGCGGGTTGCCGTACGGGTCGAAGGAGCGCCGGGTGACCGCCAGGGTGGTGGCGTCGACCTGGAGCTGGGCGGTGCCCTGGGGGTTGGCGGGCTGGTAGGTGACGGTGCCGCTGCTGGAGCGGACGATGGTGGTGCCGTCGGGGTTGTGGTAGCGGCGCAGGCCGCTGACGGTCTGGCCGGTGCTGTCCAGGGTGAGCTGTTCGGCGCCGCCGAACAGGTAGAGGACCGTGCCCGTGGGGCCGCGCTGGATCAGTAGGTCGCCGTTGGCGTCGTACAGGTAGCCGGAGGTCTGGTCGGCGCCGGTGCCGGTTCTGGTGACGACGCCGGAAGTCCGCCCCTCCGCGTTGTAGGTGAAAGTCTGGTTCTTGACGGACGCCCCGCTGGTGGCGCGGTCCGTGGTGTTGCCCGCCGCGTCGTAGTGCGGGGTGAGGACGGCGGTGCCGGTCGGGCCGGTGGTGGTGACGGTGGTCAGCCGGTTGGGCAGGGTGGCCTTGGTGGTGCCGTTGCCGGGGTAGCTGCTGGTCTGGGTGGTGTCCTTGGCGATGTTGCCCGTCAGGTCGTGCTGGACCTGCTGGGTGCGGTCGCCGAGCAGGTCGTACTGCCAGCTCTCCCAGTAGGGGGCCGGGCCGCCGATGGTGGCCGGGGCTGGGGTGGTGGAGTTACAGGCGGCGAGCTGGCCCGCCGTCGGCACGGTAGTGCCGACGGTGTCGGTCCAAGCGGTGGTCAGCCGGTTCAGGCCGTCGTAGCCGAAGCACTGGGTGTCGGCGACGGGGGTACTGCTGCCGTCGGACTGCCGCTCGGAGACGCTGGTGGGGTTGCCCGCCTGGTCGTAGCCGTAGGTGGTGTCGGAGAGCGGCGTGGTGCCGGTCTGCAGGCTGACCCGGTTGGTGGTCAGACGTGCGGTGGCATCGTCGTAGGTCTGGGCGGTGCGGTACTGCTTGCCGGCATCGCCGTACGTGGACTGCAGGATCTGGCCCAGCGGGCTGTAGTTGGCAATGTCCAGGTAGTGGGTGAACCGTCCGGAGCCCGAACTGACCAGCCCGCCCTGCAGGTTGTAGCCGTAGCCGACCGACTCGGACGGGAGTCCGCCGTCCGCGCCGAAGGTGCTGTGCGCGACCAGGCCGACGTTCGGGGTGTAGTCGACGCCGACGGTGTAGGTTCCGGCGAGCTTTCCTTCGGCTGCGGGAATGGTGACGGTGGTTCCGTTGGGCTGATAAGCCGTGTTGTAGCCGGACACCGCTGTGGTGTACGCGCTGCCGCCCGTTCCGGATCCGCCGACGTAGCGGGTGCTGGAGGTCGGGTAGCCCTTGGCAAGGGTGTCGTAGACGTACCCGGTCAGTTGCTTGGTCGCGTCGGTGGTGCTCGGGCCGTCGTAGGTTCCGATCAGCCGGTCGAGGGTGTCGTACGCGTAGGAGACGGTTTGCTGGCGGGCGTCCTTGGTGGTGGCGGTCCGGCCCAGCGCGTCGTAGGTGGCGCTGGACGTGCCGGTGTCCGGGTCACTCTGGGAGGTCTGCCGGCCCAGCAGGTCGTAGGTGTAGGTCCAGGAGTTGCCGACGGCGTCGGTCAGGGAGGACACCAGGCCCGAGAACCCGTAGGCGTAGGTGGTGGTGGCGTCGGCGCCGGGGCCTCCGTGGACTGTGCTGGAGACGGTCCGGCCGCGGGCGTCGGTGACGAGGGTGGTGGGACTGCCGCCGAGCGGCGGGGTGCGGTCGGTGCGGTCCACGCCGGGGTAGGCGGTGGTGGACTGCCAGAGCTTGGCGGCCTTGCTGAACAGCGCGCTGACGGTAAGTCGGCCGAGGCCGTCGTAGGTGGTGACGGTCTGCGAGAGGAGAGTGTTGTCGTTCTCCACGAACAAGGTGCCGCTCGGTGCGGTGCTCGGGTCGGCGTACGGCGCGGTCGAGGAGACCCCCCAGCCGTGCGAGTCGTACCGGGTCGAGGAGATCAGGCGGCCCGCCGAGTTGTCGGCAGTGCTGCTCTGGGTCTGCCGCTGCTGAAGGAAGCCGTCGTAGATGTCGACTGAGGTGCTGTAGGACTCGTTCTCGCGCAGGGTTTGGCTGGTGACCGTGGTCGGGGCGGGATGGTCCCCGGCCCCGTGAAGGGTGTAGGAGAACGTCCGATCAGGGGTCTTGCCCGCCGACCGGTCACGGCCGGGCAGCCAGATCTGGGTGCGGCGGCCGAGCGCGTCGTAGGTGGATTCGGTGACCTTCCCGTTGGCATCGACGGCCCGGGTAACCAGGCCGCGGGCCGGGGCGTAGGTGCTGGTGGAGGTCCAACCAACCGGATTGGTGCTGGAGACGGCGGTGGCGAGGGTGTCCGTCGCCGGCGTGTAGGTGCTGGTGGTGGTGTTGCCCACGAGGTCGCGGGAGGAGGTGATCCGGCCGTAGGCGTCATAGCTGACGGCGCCGTTGGTCTGGAAGACCGGGTTGCCGGAGGCATCGTACGAGGTAGCGACCTGGCGGGCGGTGACCAGACCCACGGTGGCGCCGTTGCCGCCGGTGCTGCCGAACGCGCCCGGGTTGGCGACGGTGCCGTCACCGTCGTAGAACACCCGCTCGTGCTTGATCGTCGTGCTGTTGCCGGCCTTCGTGGTGCAGGGGCCGGAGACGGTCAGCGTCTCCTTGGGGAGGTTGAGCACCATCGGGTTGGACGCCGGGGCGTTCGCGTAGGAGACGGTGGTGCACACCTCCTGCGAGGGGTCCGCCAGGTCGCCCTTGTCGTCGCTCTGGCTCGGTCGGCCCAGGCTGTCGAAGGTCGTGTCGGTCCGGGTGGTGCGCCAGGTGCCGTCGGCCTTCAGCTCCAGGGTCCGGCTGCCGGCGCTCTGCGGGCGCAGGGCCACCAGGGCGGGCAGGGTGGAGAGGGCGGGCGGCGGGGTCTTGGACGTCCACGCGATGCGGGTGCGGGTGGCGGTGGTGGTCAGCACGGGCGCCGCCGTCAGCGTCCGGGTGACGGGCGTGCCGCCAGCCTGGGTGTAGGCGGTGCTCTCCTGGCTGCTGCCGGCCAGCCAGTTGCTGTCGGTGGTGGACTCGCCCAGGGAGTTGGCGAGGCTGACGCTGCGCTTGCTGCCGTCGGCCTTGTAGTCGCCGTCCATGCCCTGGAAGTAGGACGTGCTGCTCTGGGTGACCGGGTCGGGTGCGGCGCCGGTGGTGGTGGTGACGGTGCGGTAGCCGCGGTAGTCGTTCCAGGTGCGGTACTGGTCGTCGGTGAGGTCGGAGTCGTCTCGGTGCCAGGCGGCGCCGCCAGAGTAGGCGTACTTGGTGATGCGGGCCGGTGACCCGGCGGTGGTGAGGTCGTTGTCGCCGATCTCGGCGACCAGGGTCTTGTGGAACCAGTCCAGGGACGGGTCCTTCACCCCGGAGGGCGCCCAGTACACCGGGAAGCAGGCCATGGCGTTGCTGTCCGCGGAGGTGGGCATGGTGCCGGTGGTCCGGGAGCACTCGGGGTCGCGGTACTTGACCGTGATCGACTCACCGGTCTCGGTCCGGACCGCGGAGATCCTGGGTCGCCACAGCGGGGGCGCGGCCGGGCCGCCGTCGACGCGGTTGTCCATCTCGATGCCGCTGAAGACCACCGGGTCGAGGGTGATGCTGCCGCTACCGCCGGCGGAGGTGTCGAGGCCGGTGTGTTGGATCTGGGACAGCCACATCACGGCCTGCAACTGGCCGGCGTCGGCCGGGTCGACGGTCTTGCCGGTGACCGGGTCCACCGTGCCACCGGCGTCGGAGAACAGATGGGTGAGGGCGTAGGAGTCGACGTCGGACCAGGTACTGCCGGTCCTGACCTTCGTGGTGATGCTCTTCAATCGGACCGTCGACCAGAAGGTCGGCGAGCCGACCTGGCAGACGTTGCTGCCGCTGCCGGAAGTCGCCATCCCGGAGGTGCAGTTGAGGTTGTACGGGACGTCCGGCCAGTTGGTGGCAGTGCCCGCCGACAGGTTGCCGTACTGGCAGACGGTGTCGGAGGTCACGCAGCGTTGGGCGGGGGTGAAGACCACCTTGGCCGCGGGCTCACGACCGGCCCGGACGTCGGCGAGCTTGTAGCCGTAAGAGATCTGGGTGGGGTAGCCGCCGCGCACGTAGGTGCTCATCGTGCCGCCACCGCCGGACGCGGCGACCTGGCCGTAGCCGCGGTTGTACCAGTTGGTCTCGGCCGCCCAGTCGTAGCGCTGGACGTTGCCGTTGGGGTCGACGACGAAGTCGAGGTTGAACCGGTAGCCGGGGTTGGCCGGGCAGAGCGAGTTCTTGCCGGAGGCGCTGCTGTAGCAGGGGTCGCCGGAGTTCGGGTGGTAGACCGGCACGCCCCAGGCGGAGTTGGTGGCGGCGTCGGAGGTGGTGCCGGGCGCGTGATTGAGGCCCAGGTAGTACTGGGTGCCGTCAGGCGTGGTGACCTTGAAGTACTCTCCGTTCCACAGGCCGTTGGACGCGCCGTTCAGGTCCTCGACCTTGGTGCCGTCGTCGTTCGGGAGGTGGTAGGCGCCGCTGCCGTCGCGGACCAGTTCACCGGAGTGCGAGCCCAGCGAGAGGGTGGCGTTCCAACCCGCCCAGCACTCGTCGCCGGAGTCGGCGACGCCGTCGCCGGAGCACGAACGGTAAGAGCGCTCGATGAAGCCGGGAGTGAATTCCCAGCCGTCGCCGACCCAGGACGCCTGCGAGTTCCGCGCTGAGGTCTTCCCGTCCACCGACTGCGAGTCGTACGACAACGCCACCGAGGGCGGGGTGCCACCGAGGGAGGCCGGCACACTGATCGGATAGCTGTAGGTGAACGAGCCCTGGCTCGATCCCCAGTTCCCGGATGCCGACAGCGAGGTGGCAGTGTAGCTGCCCTGCGATCCGCCGGTGCCGGAGACCGCCGCGACGGCCGTCCCGGTGGCCGCGAGAGCGTCGAGCCGCATCGTGGGCACGCCGTCGGCGGTGGCCGACGCGGTTTCCTGCGCGGGGAGTTGCACAGTCGCGGTCAGCTTGTGGGTGACCGGGTCGTTGACCGTCTCAAGGGGGACGCGGGTGCGGCAGGAGTCGTACTGCGGGGTGGTCAGTGCGCAGGCGGGCATCTGTACCAGGTGCAGGCGCGAGGCCCAACCACCGCCGTAGGCTTGGGCGATGGAGTCGTAGTCGACGGCGATCGTGACGGCCCGGCCGGAGTCGGTGCTGTCGACCGGCTCGAGGCCGACCAGCAGGCCGTCGACGTTCGCTGCCTGGGCCTTCGCGCGGTCGGTGATCTCGACCCGCAGTGCGGTCGGTGCCTTCTTCTTGAATTTGGCGGTGTCGGTGGGGGCAGACAGCGCCACGCCCCCGAACAGGCTGCTGCCGCCCAATCGCACGGTGGAGGCCGAGGCGGAGGGCCACTTGGCAGGTGATGCCTTGTGAATGCTCAACTCGCGCGAACCGGCCGCGACGCCGTGGTCCACCTTCGCAGAGGCGTTGGCGTTGTGCCCGGTGACTTTCGGGCTGGTGGGCAGTTGGTCCGCCGCCCAGAGTTCGCCATCGTAATGGTAAGGGCCCACGACGGTCGCACCGGCGAGCGGGACTATCAAGGACATTGCGGCGGCGATCGTCGTGGCGACGGTCAGTCCTCGGAATCTGAGCTGTTTGCGCACGCGAGCGGGGCGTCTTATTCGATTTGACAAGGGGGCTCCGATATTTCTGATGGTAAGTCAGCTGACGGGTAGCCAGATTTTGCCCAGGTCAGAGCATATGTCTGGCAGCGGCGGCACGCTATTGCCACGGGGCTTCGGTCGCAATACCCTTCCCTGCCGACCGGTCGTGGAAATCTCTGAAAACAGAGTGACGGATCGTCATGTCCAGGCATGCCATAGCGGTATCTGACAGGGCGAATCGGACACGTTCCATGGATTTTGGGCGACTGTCGGTGATGCGTGGCTTCGAGGAGGCCTTCGCATTTGATCAAGATTTTGCAATTGCTAGGGGACCGTAGTGCACACAGTTAATGGGAGACCGCTCCGAAGGCGGACGCGGCACCGCGCCGTCGCGCTACTGGCGCTGGCCGGTGCCGTGCTGGCCGGTGTGACGGGGCAGGCGGTGGCCGACGACCGGCCGTTCGCCGTGGCGCCGGGCAACAGCACGCCGCCCACCGCCGCCCAGCAGGGACCGGCCCCGGACGGCCCGGTCCAACTGGCCCGGGCCGAGGCTCGCAGGAGCGGGAAGCCGATGACGGTCGATGCCTTGACCACCGAGACCAGCCTGACGGTGGCCAATCCGGACGGGACGCTGACCCGGACCGAGAACGTCCGGCCGGTGCGGGTGAAGAAGGGCGGTGACTGGGCTGCGGTCGACGCCT